>CALDGT010001189.1 GCA_937942935.1 uncultured Chloroflexota bacterium
TCACTTCTGGCACACGGCGCATCATCCCGCCACCGTTGGGATTGCGGAACACGATGTCATCCACATACGGGCGGTGTAATTCTAATTCAGATAAATCGCGCCCCGATAGTCGGCTCAGTTCTTCCACACTTCCCACACACAGCATATCGCCTGTTTGGTCGTCTATCCAGATGGGCAGGGGAGTTCCCCAATAGCGTTCACGACCCAATGCCCAATCTTTGAGGTTATCCAACCAATCGCCAAAACGCCCGTCTTTGATGTGGTCTGGCACCCAGTTGATTTTTTGGTTGCCTGCCACCATACGGTCACGATATTCTGTTGTGCGGATGTACCATGTTTCACGGGCATAATACATCAATGGCGAATGGTCACGCCAGCAGAATGGATAATTGTGTTCATATTGTTCGACCTTATACATCAATCCGCGTTCACGTAAATCACGGGTGATTTCTGGGTCGGCATCTTTGAACCATTTGCCTCTAAATTTGGTCACAGCATCAATGAATTTGCCTTCGCTATTGACAGTCATCAGGATTGGCAAGTTATTTTGCTTGCCGACATTCATATCATCTTCGCCGAAAGCGGGTGCGATATGAACGATGCCTGTACCATCGGTTGTGCTGACAAAATCACCCGCTACCACATACGCATAATCTTGACCCTCTACAGGTAAGAAGGTATAGAGGGGGTTATAATGTGTGCCAACGAGGTCTTTACCCTTCATCCGCTTGACCACACGATAATTTTCTGGCGATTTGAGCGCATGATTCATCAGCGATTCTGCCAAGATGAGTTGTTCTGTACCTTCGCCATCCCCTGCGGGACCTTCGACTTGGACATAATTCACATCCGCACCAACCGCCAGAGCCACATTACCCGGTAATGTCCATGGGGTGGTTGTCCATACCAAGAAATAGACCCCTTGCTTATCTTGCAATGGGAAACGCACAAATACGCTAGGGTCTTTGATGGTCTCATAGCCCAGCGCGACTTCATGACTGCTCAATGGTGTGCCACATTGCGTACAATAGGGGACGATTTTATACCCCTGATAGATGAGGTTTTTATCCCACAATTGTTTGAGAATCCACCACACACTTTCGATGTAATCGTTGGTGAAGGTGACGTATGCCTCATCCAAATTGACCCAATAGGCAGTACGCTCGGTCAATTTTTCCCATTCAGCGATGTTGCGGAATACACTATCACGACACTTTTTGTTGAATTCAGCGATGCCATAAGTTTCGATTTCGCGTTTGTTGGTGATGCCGAGTTCTTTTTGCACGGCGATTTCGACTGGCAAACCGTGTGTATCCCAGCCTGCCTTACGCAAGCAATAATACCCGCGCATGGTTTTATAACGTGGGAATAAATCTTTGAATGACCGTGCCAACACATGATGGCTACCCGGTTGTCCATTGGCGGTTGGCGGACCTTCATAGAACACGAATTTTTCGCCACCTTCGCGTTCTGTCATGGTGCGTTCAAAGATGCGGTGCAAACGCCAAAATTCTTGCACCTCTTGTTCAACTTGATTCACATTTACTTTTGGGCTGATTGCCTTAAACATCCTACATACCCTCTCTCATGAGATTTTGTTCTGCGCGTATATGAAAAAATAAAATGGTTCAGCCCATTGGTGAGGGCTGGTGTTATTGCGCGATGGGTATGAGGGGGCGAATCAGCCGCGGTGTGAGTTTTTTGTCACCCACTGCCACGGGTCACCTCCTAATATATTGGTTATGTATGGTGTTCATAACAGATGAACACTCTCTATTATCACGAAAATCGCAATAATGGGGTAGGGGGGAATTTTTTAACAAATTATGGAGTTGGGATACCGAATAGCCGAATTGTGCCATCTCGCATCTCCGTAATAATTAAATTACCTTCATCATTGAACCTTGCTGAGTAAATAAAAGAAGGTATTTGAATGGTATATAAATTTTCGATTGTAAATATATCCCAAAATTGAATCGTTTTACCTTGTATGACCATCACGACATTCCCTGATGGGCTAAAATCAACCCAATACACATCTCCAATGCCAAATGAATACAACATCTCTCCTGTTTCTGTTTCGATGATATTGAATCCATTGTTGTGTGAAACTGCAAAATACGACCCATCAGGGCTGAATGTTGCTTTAATGCCACTATACTTTTCTAATGTATCTATGATTAGACTATCTGTTTTCAAGTTCCAAATTTTTAGGCTATCATAACCTGAACTCAAGAGATAATTTGAATCGGAACTAAATTCAATACTCGTAATTAACCCCCGATGCCTTAAGTCTGGTATTAATACAGTATTTTCTATATAATTCCAAATAACCCCTCTAGTGTAATTATCTGCAGGTGATTTTACACCTACAATAACAACACTTTCACCATCTGGACTAAATATCAGATTTTCAGAGCAACATAGTTCTTGCATATCTATTTGATTTACCAAATCTCCCGTTTTCGTATCCCATACACTCGCAATGCGCCCAAAAATTGTAACAAGGTATTTTCCATTGTTACTAAAACCTGCTATTTGGAATCGCCCCTCTTGATTTAAGGTAGTTTGGATAGATGTATTTGTTTTTAAGTCCCATATCAATATTTCACTCAAAAATTGGTTTTCTGTTTGTGATGTATTAAATGTCACAAAATATTGTGTGTTTAATGGATGGGGAGTTGAAATAAAATTGTTACTTGGAATTTTATTAATTATTTGTTCTGTAGCTACATCCCATACATATACAGCACCCCCTTCGGTAGCACCAAATAAGCGCGTGCTATCAGCATTAAAGATAGCAAGATTGACACCTATTTCATAATTCCCAAATAATCGAATGGGGGTAGTGAGGTCATCTATTGAATATAACCATATCCCCACACTGCTAGACATAGCAAGATATTGCTCATCTGGCGAGAAAATCACGTCATTGATGATTCCTTCGCCAAAAACTTTGAGTTGCTCGACTTGGGTGATATTTTCTGGTGTGATAACAGGGTAATCTTGGTCGGTTTGGGCGAGAGTGGTGGGGATAATGGTTACACAGAGGAGTAAAATGGCGCTGATGAAAATAGCAAAGCGGATTTTCATAATATTTTCCCTAAACCAGATAATGAAAAATTGACTTTTTTCATTATATCAGATTTGGTTCTAAATTTTTCGTAACTCTTTATGGTCATACCCCCTCATGCGGGTTATACTCAGATTAAAGCTATTTGAACCTGCATGGAGGGATTTTTACATGCGTAAATATATCGCTTTTTTTGTTGTCGTACTCGTCGGGATGCTCATCCCATTTGCGAGTTTTGCCCAATCTGAACAAGAACTTTATGACCGCGCCGATGCCATCATCAGAAGCATTTTGCCCAATGTTGGCACAGCCACAGGTGGCGCAATTGTGGTGCTATCTCAAACCAATGATAGTGCGCTCGGATGCCCAATCGTAACGGGTTATAACTTGGGATATTCGGTTACACCGTATCGTGTTGAGATGACGTATGATAGCGACCCACAAGCGCCTATCACCGTGACCTTATCATCAGACCCGTATGTGTATGCGTTGTGCGATACACGTCTGCTCACACCCCAATATGCCAGCACCACCACCCAACCGACCAATTGGAGCAGTGGCACATTGAATTGTTCTGCATCGGCATTTGTGGGACGTGTTGCACCCCTCTATAGCGAACCAAATCCTGCTTCCACCTATATCACCGATTTGAGCGCCGCATCATTTGTGCCTGTGGTGGGGCGTACCGCCGATACCGCGTGGTATGCGCTCGATTTGGCGGGGCGAATTGTGTGGGCATCTATCACCAGCGTTCAATTGAATGGTGCAGATTGCTATCGGATTCCCGAAAATACCCAATTCCAAAATTTGGTTTATCAACCACCCGCCAATAGTGTGAATGTGAGCGCACCCATCACCGCCGCACCAGATTGCCAATTGTATGCCACCGATGCGCGGATTCGTTGGTCGCCCGGTTTATCGCAACCCGAAACAGGAGAACGTGTTCGTTCTGGAGATGTGTATATTGTAATTGGTTTGAGCGATGACCGCGAATGGCGACAAGTCATCATGAAAACGGGCGAATTAGGATGGGTGAATCGGTCTGTCAGCACCTTGCAAGGGTCTGGCTGTAACGGATTATCCACCACTTCCAATACTGTTACTGTGCCACTCGCATCGGCGTGTACATACGGCTACACAGGTTATTTAGCACCCCGCTTATTTATTGGTGGGCAAGCCCAAGTGAGCGTCCAAGAAGGTGTTACCATTCGCCAATCGCCAACCCCCGATTCGCAATTGGTATCCAATGCCGCACGCGGGACAGTCTATAATGTTGTGGGTGGTCCATTATGCGGGACAGGTGTGATTTGGTGGCAAATTTCGTATCGCCAAGATAATGGCACATATCTCTATCCATGGATTCCAGAATCGGATATTAACCGTTCACAATCACATTATCTCGCCCCTGTCACTGGGATGCGTGCGACCCGCTTTGCCGAAATTGCGCCGAATAATGCGCTTGAAGTTGGCAAGGTTGAAGCAGGCGGGAGTGTGGTGGATATTGCCTTTGCGCCAGATGGTACACAATTTGCGATTGCCAATGGTGCAGATAATGCTGTCCGTTTTTGGGGGAGCGCTAATGGTGAACGTACAGGAGAAGCACTCAATCATGATGCGCTGGCACGCATGAATTTTGTGGATTTCAAACCCGATGGTAGCCAAATTGCCACAGGTGATTATTTGGGTGTCTTGAATATCTGGCAGGGTGGGGCAATTATCCGCACGATTCAAGGCACATTCCAACCCTTCTTCCCGCTCGATTTTGCCATTAGCCCCGATTGGTCACGCGCTGTTGTGAGTGGGTGCTTGGTGGGTGATTTATCGGCGGGCGGTTGCACACTCGGCGGTGTACAGGTGTTTGATTTGAATACAGGCGCAAAATTAGCAGATTATAGCGGGCAAGTCTCATCGGTGCGTGCGGTTATTTTTGTAGATAATAACCGTATCCTCACTGCGGCAGATGATGCAACTGTCTGGGCTTGGGATTTGGCGACAGGCACATCATCCCCGCTCGCCCTCACAACACAATCGGTCACAGATTTAGCCATCAGTAATGATAGAAGCACAATTGCTGTGGCGCATTGTGCCTCTTTTGGTGATGTGAATGGTGTGCGTGTTTGCAATAATGCGCGTGTGAGTTTATTTGATAGCGCCAGCCTTGCCTTAAAATCTGAGATTGTGGGTCCCACAGATTTAATTATCTCGGTGGCATTTAATCCAAGTGGGTCTATCATCGCGTTGGCAAGTTTGGATAATACCGTTACCCTCTATCAAACTGCCGATGGCAAATTGGTCGAGACGTATGTTGGGTATATTTATGGTGCGACCAGTGTCGCATTTAGCCCAGATGGTAGCTTGCTCGCCAGTGGCGATAATGCGGGCATTATGACCTTGTTGCAAGTCGCCGTTCAATAAATACGATTCAAATATCATTGTAGGGGCTTGCCATGGCAAGCCCTCGTTAAAAATTGGTTATAGTTCTATAACTAGCCAATCCTTATAAATCCCCTTATGATAAACAATATAATGTTCGCTCAAATAATTCATTTTTTGGATAACCATCATGGATGAGCAAGATAACCCCGTCGTAAAATTCATCGCACAAGTGGCTGGTCAAATTTTTGAGCGCATCATTCGCGGTCAAATAGAGTATGAGAGCGACCTTAAGGCATTGCAAAAATATCGGGAAATGGCAAAACAAGCCAATGCCCCGCGCAGAGAGGCGAATATTGTCAACTATATTGCGATATTGAATAGTGTCTCTGGGCATTTATCGCTTGCTAATGAACAATTTACCCAATTATATGACCTTCACAATGCGATGAATTCGCGTGAGGGGATAGTTGTCGCGCTCAATAACAAAGCCTTTTTCTTGATTTCACTTGGGAAATATGTCGAAGCCTCTGATGTGTATACACAGGCGATAACCCTTGCCGAAAAGGGTATAGAAGAGGTTATTCTGATTTATTCACAGACACTATCAGGCAAATTATTCATTCATTATACCCTCAAACAATTTGAACTCATGCCAGATGTTTTTGAAAAAATCAGTAAAATCGAAGAATCCATCCTGACGCGAAGTGCAAAGGAATATGCTCGTATTATGACCGAAGTGAATCGGAGCATGGCGGAATATCATTTGCATCATCAAAATTATGCCCAAGCGCAAAGCCTTATTCGCACAGGGATTGATTTTGCGACAGGCTTGGGACTTACATTTGAACTCGCCGATTTGTATTATGCCCAAGCCCATATCGCGTTATCACAAGGGGATGATAAAGAAGCAGATGTGCTATGGTCAAAAGCGATTGACCTGCTCAAAAATGTGCCAGCACAATCTACGGTGGGGCGGAATTATAACCAAGAGGCACGTTATTTAGAGAGTCGTGGTTATATGGAATATGGTCGTCGCTTTGCCAAATATGCGTATGATATTTTTGAATCACTCAACATGCCCGAAGATATTCAATTGACACAAGTGCTTCTGTGAGAAATTGTTCCACTATAACACTAAAATCCATATATGGATGTTTATCATTGGTTGAATTTGGCGCATAATGAAGATGCTATCTAAATAATTAGGGATGATGGATATATGGATGAACGTACTAACCCATTGGTCAGATTTATTGCAGAAATGTCGAAGCCAATATTTGAAAGAAGTATGCGTGGCGAAATTGATTATGACAATGATTTGAAAGCCCTACAAAAACATCTTGAGATGGCTAGGCAAGCCAAAGCACCCCTAGAAGAAGCTAGAGTTATCAATTTGATTGCTGTATTAAATAGCATGTCAGGGCATTTAACATTAGCAGAGGAACAATTTACAAAATTATTTACCCACAACCAAACGATGGGTAATAAATTTGGGATGGTTACTGCGCTCAATAATAAAGCCTTTTTCTTGACTTCACTTGGTAGATATGAGGAAGCCTCTCTCCTTTATCAACAAGGGATAGAATTTTGTGAATTGGCAATCAAAGAAACACTTAAAAGCTATATCCTCGTGCTTTCTGGTCAATTAGCGGTGTGCTATATGCTCGGTGATTATGATAAGATGCCCAGCTACTTTGAGAAAATTCGCTCAGTTGAAGATGATTTGTTGAGTAAATTCAGTTCTCATTATGCCGTTGTCATGTCTGAAGTTTATCGGAGTATGGCAGAATATCATTTGCATCGTAAAGATTATGATGAAGCCACTAGTATGAGTCGGATAGGTATAGATTTTGCTAAGCGGTTATCTCTCACATTTGAGCTAGCCGATTTGTATTATACACAAGCTCATATTGCATTGGCGCAGGGTGATAAGACTTTGGCAGAAACGTATTGGGCAAAAGCAATTGATATTTTAGATAAAGTCCCCGCAAAATCGAGTGTGGGGCGGAATTATGCACAAGAGGCGCGGTACTTAGAGCGTCGCGGGTATATGGAATATGGACGGCGCTTTGCTCAATATGCCCAAGATATTTTTGAATCACTCAACATGCCAGAAGATATTCAACTAACACAGGTGTTATTGAATTAGCGTATAAACATGCCAGACCTCTACCAGCAATACCAAGATGAAAAATCTTTTTTAGGGCGACTGTTTCCGATACTTTGTATTCAGGTAATGGTGTGGCTGTTTTTTCAACCCAAGAAATTGCGTTACTATCAAACATTATCAGATGATATTCGACATCTTGATGTCTCACAATATTCAGAAGAACTTGTGAAAACATTATTTTTAGATGATGGCTATCATTCATACTTATCTTCACATACAACTGGACATCGTTTACAACATGCGATGCGGTGTATTTTGATAACAGTAATGATGATTTTTGCGGGAATCCCGTTCTTGGGGGCTAGTATTGGCATATTGCCTTATTTCAGTTTTATCTCACCTATATTTATGATGATGGGAATTATCATCGCTTGGCTCATGGGATGTTTGATGGAGGCTGATGAAAATTCAATCGGTTTCGTATCGTTATTCTCTGCGATGGTTGTTACGATTATTGTTTTATTGATGATTATCAGTGTGCAAGACAATTCACTTAGCACGCTCGAAGCACCAACAAAGGGGTTGATAACAACACTTTCTGGCTATGCAATGCTTTTATTGATGGTCATCATTGGTGGAATTTGCGGTTCAGTCACATTTGTAATGGGATTGATTGCAGAATTAACAGTTAACCACATCATAAAAACAGGGATGTGGCACTTCTTGACAATATTATCACCCATCTTTCTGATGATGAGTTATGCCATGCTGATATGGATTTACATTTTTTTAGTAACATAATAATGTGAGTTTCCATCACTATATTCTCAATATGAGGGAAATTATACTAAAATTAACTATTTCAAATGAATTAGGAGTAAAAAATGAAATATTGCAAATACGATTTCATTTTTTTATTGATATTTTTAGTTGGTTTTTTAGTAGCATGTGGTGGAGATTCAAAAGTTCCTCATATACTTATAACGAGTATGGATCCGAATATACCTGTAACAAACAATGAAAATTGGACACCCCAAGAACGTGATTTTGATGGGGTGACGATGGTGCTTGTGCCTGCGGGCTGTTTTT
>CALDGT010001190.1 GCA_937942935.1 uncultured Chloroflexota bacterium
TTACTCACCAGAACTATAGGGACAACACATTCGGCAATAGCTCGCTCAATTTGTTCCTGCCAGTTCTCTCCAATTTGAATATCACTGTCACTCCAAACATCCAAACCAGCCTGAATTAAATTTTGTCGTAACTGATTGGCAAAGGCAATATCTTCCCTAACATATGAGATATACACATAGTCTTCTGGGATATCAGGAATGACTGTATTTATCTCTATCGGCACCTCATCAATACTAGGCTCTGGTTCTTGTTCTGCCCATTCTCCAATCGGCAAAATATCCTCTATACCACCGTATGGAAGAACAATATCCTTCAATGCACCCACCGCCCCCATCAAATTACTACGGGTGAGGTTATGGTCATCCACCACGCGAATGTCAACATATCCTTTTAAGTCAGTTGGTGGCTCATCTTCATCAAGCAACATCAACCGCCATGGGATGCCCGCGCCGATTGCCATCCCCAGTTGCACCATCGTTTCGGCGTTCTCTGCACCGTGATGGTGCTTCCCTCCAGATTGCGAATAAAACAGGGCAAATCGGCTTTTGCGGATGTGATACAGCCAATTACAAAGTTGTGTATGATGGTCATCACTCGCGTCCAACGGCTTGATATTGAATGTCCGCACGACGTGCTTCATATCACGGCGAATATCATCATAAACTTTTTCGTCACCCTCTGCGCCAGCCAGCCAATACCGATTTTCTTCCTGCGAATAATTTTTCCGACACCGACATTCTTTTTGTTGGCAGATGGTGCAGTAATATCGGCTCAAACGGGAATCAAAATCATAGATGCGCTGACGAACAGCCTCACCTATCCGCTCGGCGAGGTCATTTTCATTCTTGTAGTACACTGGCTTGAGGATGTCCAGAAAATCCAGCAACGGCTTGTGTGCTTCTTCTGCGACAACAATCGTCGGGTGATTAATCCCCAGCGAGATGCCCAATTCGATGAGAACATTGGCATTATACCTGCGTCCAAAACTGACATCGAAAATGCCTGCATCGGTGTTTATCATCTCTTTGCAGAGGGTCTGTAAAATCGTCCCCGAATGGACAGGCGCATAGACGGGTACAAATTCGGTTGTACCATCATCGCGGATGAATCCATCGGTATAGGAGAGCCGATAATCATCCACCTTGCGCGGGGCATCGGCTACCCTATCGGTCTTATTATCGCGCCCAGAAAAATCATGCGCGATGAACACACCCGGTTGTGGAAGTGGAATCCGTTCAAATTCTTCAAACCCCGCCATGAATACACGGTATTTTTTGTGGTCTCGCCCCATTGTGGTTATTCCTTTGATTGTGGAATTTTTGCGCTTTGGTTTTTAATTCGTTATTATCATATTGTATAGTTGTTGATGTTATTTCGCAAAAATTGAATTAATTATCAGGATAAATTGATATGGCAGATATATTCATATGTTATTCTAGGGTAGATAGAGAATTTGCAAGTCAATTGACAAAAGCATTTTCTATGAGCAATTTATCTACTTGGGTGGATTGGGAAGATATTCCTGTTTCTGCAAATTGGTGGGAAGAAATTAAAAATGGCATTGCATTGGCTAATAACTTTATCATCATCATGTCTCCTGCATCTATGTCTGCCACAATGTGCCATATTGAACTTGAACACGCATTTGACCTAAAAAAGCGCGTTATCCCAATACTATATATGGATTATCAACATAACGATTGTTTGCAAAAATTGGTAGAACGGCAATCAAGCAATCTAGCATCAAATACATTATTAATTAACAGAGATGTGGTGAACTTATTTGAAGAAAATATCAGAAATTTAGAGATTCTTAATTATTTTTATTTTCGACCAAATGATGACTTTAATGCTAAGATTTCTAGCTTAATTGATGTCATCCAAACAGACTATGTATACAAAAGCACACACACACAATTTGCCCTTCGCGCTCACGAAT
>CALDGT010001191.1 GCA_937942935.1 uncultured Chloroflexota bacterium
AGTTTATTCCCAACATGGCATATTTTACCCCTGCTTGTGATGATTATCGCAGGTTTTCGCCTCATCAGGCGCGATTATCCGATTCACTTGCGCCCTGCTATCCTTTTACCAATCGGGACATATATCACCTTGTTGATGTGGGAAAGTTTGGGACATCGATTTTTATATTATGCGTTTTATAGTTCCATCATCATCCCGATGTGGTTCATCGTTTTTGGAATCATCATCGAAAAATATGCGACCAAAACAAATTGGATAATTTACTTCGCATTTTTTATCCCTACCCTGCCATTTTTGACATTCAGCTTATCTCCGCAAAGTATAAATTCTGCATCATTAGGCGCTATAACCCTTGTGGGAATATTGTTATTTGTTATTGGCTTTATTTGGCAATCTAAATGGGGTATGCTATCGTTCATTGGTGCATTTAGCCTGTTTGGGATGGTGGTCGGATTATCACCGTATCGGGCGGGGTTTAGTGTTATGCCGACTAGCATCATGACTTATATCCCCAATCGGTACGAAAATCAGGCGATATATGTGGGCGCAAGCGAATTGGCGAGCGTTATCAATCATCAGTTTGAACGGTTAAATATCGAAACATTCCGCTTATGGTATACCAACGACCCCAAAATGCGGACATTTCATGCCATAGCATCCATTTATGTACGTGGAGGGCGTGTGGTTGATGATAACGACTTACCAGAAAATGATATTTTGGTGTGGCATAAAAATACACGCCATATCCCCAATAACACACTTATTATTTTATCCAGTCAACACTCCCCAGATGAGCTATTTTTGATGGCACAAAATACTGTTTTAGGTTATGGTTATTTAGTCAGTATGCAAAAAATCATTTGGATTGATGATGGTGATGGTGGGTTTTATGCCGTGTTCGTCACCTTACAAAATCCATCATAAATCCATGCAGGAGTTATTCTTATGCGTTTTATCCGTTCTCTAAATTGGGTTCATATTATCCTTATTTTGAGTTTGCCCATCATCTTGGCATTGATTAATCCCAATTGGGTTTTCAGCACTAATTTTTTATACGATGACTACATTTACTTAGGTCACTTCCTTGACTTATATGGATATATCGGTTGGTATCCAACAAATGAATTCTATTTCTATGAGCGCATTACTTGGACAGTTCCCGGTGCCATTATCCATGACATCTTTAATCCACTGATTGCGAATTTTGTATTGCATTTTCTCGTTTATTGGATTGCGGCATTTGCTATTTATGGAATTATTCAACGCATCACCAAAAATGACCGTGTTGCATTATTCGTTACATTACTCTTGGGTCATTATCCACCATTTATGCGGGCTGTGGGTTGGGATTACTTAGATGGTGCGTTAATCGCATATCTCAGTTTATGTATTTTCTTTATCGTGCAAGCCAGTATATCTAAACGTGCTAATTTATATTTGATGTTGGCGGGTGTATTTGGGATGCTCCTCATCTCTACAAATTTATTCATCGTAACATACACCCCAGCCTTGTTTATTTTCTATTGGTTTCATAGGAAACCACCTCATTTCAAAGCATTTATAAAAGATGCACTATGGGTTGTTTTGGGGGCAGTAGGCATATATATTGTGCTAGGATTTGTTTATGTTCACCTAACAGGGAATTGGTTATTCTTCAAAAATTCCTTAGATTTTTCAAAGAATTTTGTTGGCGATAAAGACCCACGAATTCGCTTATGGCAATCGAGTGACAAACCACAATTATGGCATATTTTCCCCGCTATTATGATTAGCTCTGCACTTTGGACATTGTGGAAAGCACGTAAAATAAGTGGCAATGCAGATATAATTAGACTTCGCCAAGTCTTAATATTACACCTCATCCTTTATGTGCCTTATATACTGTTCTCATTACGTGGGTATATCTATTTAGTCTATAGTTTCTATAGTTCGCCTATCATCCCTGCGACATTTGTCTTATTTGGAACCCTAATAGCACCTAGCTTTTCACGATACGATAATCGCTATCATCGTTTATTTATTGGCATGGCATATATTGTTCCAGCCTTGCCATTTTTTGTTTTTAGCATTTCCCCACTCATCACAATACCACTACCGAGTATAACTGCCATTTTGGGTCCACTCATTCCCCTATTTATCATTTTTGGTCTCACTTTGCCCACACGAAAAACCAAAAGATATGCCTTATTAGTGATTGGCTTTAGTGTATTAGGCTATATTGTGGGATTATCCACACATCAAAAGTCGGCGACTTATACCGTCCCTATCACTTATGTTTATGACCGATATGAGGCGCAAAGTGATTATGAAGCAGCAGTGATGCTCGCAGAAGCTATTAACCAACGATTTCCTAAAAATAAAAGTGCATTCATGTTTCGCTCATGGGGTATGAGCGGAACTGATGACCCTAAGCGAACAATCTTTTCAAAACTAAATATGATGTTTTCCGGAGATATCTTACGGACATTTTTTGAAGAGAGCGAACTAGATAGGCGAATTCCCCAATATATCATTGCTTTATCTAGCGAAATGACTCCAGAAGATATGATAGCCCAAGTAGAAACGGCACTCAATAAACGTGGCTATCGTTCTGATGAGATAGAAACACTCTTTATGGAATATAGTAGAGGCAGTTTTTATGCCATTTTCATCAAAACTGCCCGATTACGATAGCTATTCTGCTTTAACAGGCGTGTTATCGGTATGTGTGAGTGGTTCAAACACACCGCCATCGGTGCGATAAGTAT
>CALDGT010001192.1 GCA_937942935.1 uncultured Chloroflexota bacterium
TGATGAATCTACTGCATTCATTCGTGCTAATAACCCACTTGTAGATGCACTTCGTAAAGCCGAAGCCAGCGTCAAAAATGCAGAAATTCCCCTTTCTATTTTGCGCGTTGGGCATTTATATAGCGCCAATACCGCATCATTAAACGGCTTAATTGATACACTCAAACTAGGTCGCCCGGTATATACAGGTGGCAAAGAGGCAAAACTCGCCAGTTGGACACATGCCGATGACCTCATCAATGCCATTTTATTGGCGGTACAATCGCAACCACTGGGGCAAATTCTTCATATCACAGATGATACCCCCACCACACCCGCCGATTTTGTGGCTTATTTAGCGGATGAACTCGGATTAAAAGGACGGGGTTCAATGGTTCCTTTTTTTGAGCGTCCGCGTGTTTATAAGACCACTGCACCATTGCTAGAAATGGGTGTGAATGCGACCAATGCCAAAGCGAAAAGTATTTTGGCATGGTCTCCTCGTTATGCGAATTATAAGGCAGGGATTGACCAGATTTTGCTCACTCTCCGCGCCCAAAAACCACCCACTAAACGGTAGAGAGATTCAATGCTTAAGGCGATTTTATTCGATTTAGACGATACCCTTATTGATTGGGGTGATTTTTCTGAAGATTGGGAAGCCGTAGAACGCCCCCGCTTGACGGGGGTTTATCATTATCTCTCCCAATTTGGCGAGCCTCGTGGCTCTGTTGAAGATTTTATCAAATCTTTTTTTCGTCATTCTCGTGAGGCATGGAATAATGCGCGTAATAGTCTCGTTGCGCCTCATTTGGTCAAGATTTTGACTGCCGCCTCTCAAGATTTGGGCTATAAGCCATCTCAATGGAATGTAGACGATTGTATTAAGGCGTATGATTGGAAAGCCGCCTCTTTTGTGACAGTATTCGCCGATGTGCCAGAGGCGCTCGAATTATTTCTTCATCACGGCTTAAAAACAGGCATCATCACCAATGCTTTTCATCCTATGGCAATTCGAGATGTCGAATTATCACAATATGGATTGCTTCCATATTTCCCAGAATGTCGTTTTTCTGCCGCCGATTGGGGCTACCTAAAACCGCACCCTAGTATTTTTAATCATGCCTTAGCCTGCTTAGGTGTTTTGCCTCATGAAGCGGTCTTTGTGGGCGATAACGCAACGGCAGATATTGGCGGGGCGCAAGGGGTAGGCATGAAAGCCATCATGCGCGTCTTTGAAAAACGCCGTTCATTTGCGGGTGGTCTCATTGTCCCCGATGCAGAGGTGTTTAGTTTTTCAGAAATCCCTGCTATTTTAGATGCGTGGTATCCCGGTTG
>CALDGT010001193.1 GCA_937942935.1 uncultured Chloroflexota bacterium
CCCCGTTTTGGGATGTTGATGATGCGCTCTAAGCTAATCCTATCGGTCGCAGATTGAATCACGCGCAAATAAGCGATGAGGTCTTTCACGTCACGCCGTTTATAGAAGCCCACCCCGCCGACCAGCCGATAGGGAATGCCTTCACGGATGCACGCTTCTTCAAATGCCCGCGATTGCGCGTTGGTACGATACATCACCGCAAAATCTGACCACGCGAGAGATGCTTTTTTGCGAAGGGTTTCGATTTGTTCTAAGACATATTGTGCCTCAAAGGTTTCGTTGTAGGCTTCTTGGATGATAACCTTGCGCCCACCTTTTCGGTCTGTGAACAGATATTTTGGTGTGCGATGCTTATTTTTTTCGATGAGTGACCGCGCCACATCCAACACCCGTTGGGTTGAGCGATAATTTTGGTCTAGGATAATTTGGGTGGCATCGGGGTAATCTTTGCGAAATTGTGCCACATTGCGATAATCTGCCCCACGAAAACCATAAATCGCTTGGTCTTCATCACCCACGACAAAAATATTATTTTGTGGACTACCTAATAATCCCACCAACGCATATTGGGCAGTGTTGGTATCTTGAAATTCATCTATCAACAAATAAGCCACACGGCGTTCATATTTTTGTCTTACCTCGGTATTATTGCGGAGCAATAGCACCATTTGCATGAGCAAATCATCAAAATCCATCGCGTTATTATCTTGCAATACCGATTGATAACGCGGATATACCCGTCCGACCATTTCCCCAAAATAATCGAGTGGGGTAAATTCGGCAGGTGTGATGAGATTATTTTTTGCGGTAGAAATGGCGTAACGTAACCGTTCTGGTGGGAATTTTTTGCTGTCTATATTGGTCTCGCGCACAGCTTGACGGAGTGCAGTCAGTTGGTCATCGCCATCGTAAATGGTGAAATCATGTCCATAGCGGGTGTGATTGCCTTCTCTGCGGAGCAATCTGGCACAAATAGAGTGAAATGTGCCAATTTGCAACCCACCAACCCGCCCACCGAGCAATTTATTGAGCCGTTCTTTCATTTCACCTGCGGCTTTGTTGGTGAATGTTACTGCC
>CALDGT010001194.1 GCA_937942935.1 uncultured Chloroflexota bacterium
TGGGTGTTACAGACAGTCAAAATTGCTCGTTCCAAGTCTATGACGATAATGCCGCCCTCGCCCAAACCTATATGGTGCCAAATAAAGGGTTTGATGTGTATCAAATCTTCCCTGTTGATGGCGAAAGCACAGGAATTTTGTCATTCACAGTGAGCATCGAAGATATTTCTGGCGCATCGGCTGGCGATGTGTTGGGGAGCAACGAAGCGGGCAACATTTATTTCACTTATGTGGGCGGTGGGATGTGTTCAACCACTTACCCCTACCCCGATGGAAAAACAAACACCAAATCATTCACTTGCTGGAAATAAGACGATAAGCACCCCCGCGTGGGGGTGTTTTTATTTATGGCAACAAACTTAGATTGATGTTGTATCAAATAATCGGCAAATTCTTCGTTCAAAATATCATCTATCTTTTCGGGGTCAAGTTGTGTATCCATCGGAACACCACCTGTTTTATCAATAACCTCAAAAAAATGTGCTAACGACCCCTCTGGCGCATCCTCTACCAATTCATCTTTCATGAGTGGAATTGGTTATTGTTCTGGATAATACCGCACCATCATCTTTTCTCCTCATCCGTTTTACTCACCTTACTATATTTCTAACCGCGCACTCAAAATTCCCTATACACTTTTTCATCTGATAGGCGTATGATAATGATACTGACCAGTCAGTCTATTGATGAAAGGCAGTATACCTCATGACAGATGACCAAAATCCCCCCGCAGAAAGCACCCGTGAACGCATACTCGATGCGGCGTTGGATATATTCAGCAAAAAGGGCTATCACGACACCCGCCTAGATGAAATTGTGCAAGAAAGCCACACATCAAAGGGGTCTATTTATTTTCATTTTCCCAACAAAGAAAAATTATTCATCGCGCTCGTAGACCAATTCGCAGACCTCTTAGAACGGCGTGTCACCGAAGCGATTAGCAAAGAAGCAGGCGGGATGAAACGTGTGCGTGCCGCCCTAGAGAGGGTGTTGAATACCTTTGGCAAATATCGCCGTCCCG
>CALDGT010001195.1 GCA_937942935.1 uncultured Chloroflexota bacterium
CCAGTTATAATGAAAAAATCATGATTCGGGTTGCCACCAACATCCCCCAAATTGTGACTACTGTCCAAAATATGGAACGTTTTGTGACCGACACAGAAGAGGATATTAAACGCTTTCAAGACAGTTTCTTAGCTGTAACAGTGTATTTGGGCAAAGATGCCGATGAACGTCATGTTTTGCGTGACTTTGCGAGCTATTACAATACGCATCTGGGTCATGTGTATAATACACTACGCAATTTGTATTATCACCCCGATAATGACCGTTATACACCCAAATCATTTTTGTTATATGTGAAAATGCAAATCCTCGACCCCGATGTGAACCGAGAAAAGAATGACTTTATTCAAGTTACCGCCATCGAAGATAACATCAATAAGCAGATTGCCACACTCATGCAAAAATTGCATGACGATGTGAAAGTTAATCGTGATGAGATTGTTAAGACACTCAATACTCAAATTATTGATATGCAAAGGTTTGCGACTATCGCCAGTTCTATCACCAGCCTCTCTGATTTAGCCACCAAAATGCGTGATACCTTAGCGATGGTTGAAAAGTTACGGGATAACCTGACCAAATTCAACACGCTCACCAAAACATTTGAGGGACGGATAGCCGATTACCCACTGAATTATGGCAATCTTACATCTTATAGCGCCGATATCATGACCGAGTTTAATCAATATTCGAGTGCGGCAAAAGGTCATTTAGAAGAGATGAGTAAATCTCATCCACAAATTATGGCAATAGAGGCGAAATGCAAAAGTCGCATCAGCGAATTTGATATTATTACCGAATATTGGACACAAATTTTACAGTGGGCAAGCCAAGCCGAATTTACCCAAGCCTTACAAGCCATCAGGAATTTTGAAAAACTCAAGGAATTTGATCGGTTTCAAGATACAGCCTTAATCACGAGCCAAATCCCTAGCAAAATTGAGGCGAAGACAAAGACTATCGAATGGACACAGGGTACTGTGAATGGGTTTAGCCGACTTAAAACGTGGCTACAGGAGGGGGATGCCACCATCAGGCGAATCCGCGAGTGGCGCAATAGACACCGCAATATTGATGAATGGCTCAATCCAATCCCTGCACCAGTGACGATTATTGAGCCAATCAATAAAATAAATAGCATTTTCAATGAAGTCGTTGCACTCCAGAAAAAAGGCAAATTTCAGACAGCATTAGAAGAACTAGAACAGTTGTTAGTATTGGTATCTGATGACAAACTGAGCCAATATGCCAATATCCCGTATAACATTAATCCACAAGATAGTGCTACAAAATTTGACGATGCCATCAAACTATGCGCCTATTCTGAAGGTAAAGCATTACTGGCAGAAGCTCAATCAGAATATGAATACCTACGTGCATTGCAAGCACGCACTAAACAAGCCAAGACCGACAATAATCGTTTGCAAGGTGAATTAAAGCAACTAGAAAAGGAATTTTGGGAGATGATGCAGGTGGCGAAAAGGAAAAGTCGCCGACAACAAGCGGAAAATCTTGCTGAACTAAATAAGCTCATGAGCAAAATGTTAGCTATCTCGCCAGATTCGATAGTGGTTACGCGATTACAAGCGGATTTGACAGAATTGACAAAATCAAGTTAGGGGGGATATGAAAGTCGCTTTATTTTCTGATGTTCATGCCATACCCGAAATTTGGGATGTTATCTATGCACATATGCAAACACATCATCCAGATGGTTATTGGTGTTTGGGCGATATTATTGGTCGGGGTTATAACCCCATTCGCATGACACAAACGCTCAAATTGCTTTATGATTCACAACCACCAGAGCATCAACAGGCGTGGGTAAAGGGGAATCATGACCTTAATATCACAGAAGGGACATTTTATGTGTTGGATGGCAAAGCCAGCAATGTCATGATGAATAGTCGTGATCTGGCAATTGATATATGGCATCATCAACGGCTAGTCAATGGAGGTCGCCAAGACTTGCTCGAATGGATTGCCCAATTGCCTGTTTATGCGCCCAATATCATCCCAGATACGTTTGCGGGGGTTCATGCTGTGCATGGGCGCTTTGTGATGACGCATGACGGGTTGGTGGATAAGCACGAATCAGTTTGGGAGCCATGTAAAGATGATGCACATATCCACGACCAAGTGCAAACACTCACCACATTTCAAAATGGGACCGTCCCACGTATTATTTTGAATGGACATACACATATTCCAATGATTGCATTATATGATGCTACAACGCAACTTGTCCAACGGTATAATGTGACACAGGCACACACCATTCACTTGGGTGATAAGCAAACTTTAGTTGTGAATACAGGAAGTGTGAGCTTTCCACGAAAAGATATCAATTTTCCAAATGCAACGCCTAATTGCGCTTTATATGCCTTGCTTCATTTTACAAGCCCAGATGATGTTGTTGTACAATTTGAGTATGTGCGTTTACCCAAAGATACACTACGCATTCCGCACGATTATGATGAACATTATGGAGGGGAGCTAAAAGGCTTATGTTCACACGAATAAAACTTAGCATATTGCTTACTGGGATAATCCTGTGCTTGGGATTTAGCCTATTTTCGACAGCACAAGCCCAAAATACCCCAACTCTAAATATTATTTTGGGAATAGATATTAGTGGCAGTCATTATTCAAGTAACCCATCTAATGATGCTGGTTTTAAGGCAATGTCTCGGGATGCAGACAGAAGCACCGATGCCATTGATGAAGCACAAGCCCGCCCCACCGACCCCAACAACATTCGTTATGATTCTGCCACCAGTATTTTGTCGTGGTTGGGGGTAAATCAGGCATCATTAGGGGTGCGGATGAATATTAA
>CALDGT010001196.1 GCA_937942935.1 uncultured Chloroflexota bacterium
CAAAATATTGAGTCATTGGTTTATTAACGTTATGTTTGGGGATATGGAACAAGTGAATAAAACACAAAATCCGCAAAAATGCGGATTTTGTGTGAATTTGACCCCCGTGGGACTCGAACCCACAACCTATTGATTAAGAGTCAACTGCTCTGCCAATTGAGCTAGGGAGCCAAAATAGAATTGTATTATAGGGGTAATATCCCCCTTTTTCAAGCCTAAGCGTTTGCCTCTGCCTCTGCTAACGCATCAAACGGCAAGGCGTCGCTCTCGCTAATTTTCACTTTGCCATCTGTGCCTTTAGAAACTACCCATTCTTGGGCTTTATGTGTTTCTTCATGCGCGACTGCTAACTCTGAAGCCGATTCTTCACCCTCTGGCAACGATGACCAAACAGCAAAAAATGCGCCCAACACAAAAAACACACCCGCCAATCCCCATTCGGCAACGGGGGTCGCTAATGCCAAATTATTCACCATCAAAAAAGCAAATACAGTGAGGAGTGCGACTGCAAAAAATGATTTCATCTCACGATTCATAAAATTCTGCCCTTCATCAATAACCACCATTATGCCCTTAATATTATCCCATGCGTGGGAATGTGTCAAAGATGGAATCATGGCATTCAAGCTATAACCATTATAAAATAGCTAAGTGTGCAATTTTTCACCTAGAAAGCAGATTTTTATGCGTAAATTCCTTTGGTTACTTATCCCCATCCTGATTTTAGTCGGATGTCGTAATTCCGCAGAAACCAATTCATCCCCCTATCGTGTTTCGATGTATACCGAGCCGATTTTGCCCATTGTAGGCGATGCAGTTGTGGTTATTCGGATTAGCAAAGCACCAGATAACACCCCGATTAACGATGTCCAGAAAATTGCGATTAAAGCCGATATGACCCATGCGGGCATGACACCTGTCCTCGCAGAAACCACATCTGGGGGTGAAGATGGGTATTATCGCATCCCGATAACATTCACGATGGCGGGTGATTGGGTAATTAGCATCACCGCCACCCTAGCCGATGGCACAATTGTCACCCATTCGGCGAGTGTCGCGGGCATTGCCGAATATGTCCCCAATTTTGATGCGATTGAAGATTGTACGACCATATTAGATGAAAATTCTACCGCCGAGCCAGATTGCATCGTTGAAGTGACAGAACCACCCTTAGATTTTGGGATTGCGCCATGACCGATTTACTCGAATTGCCATTTTTTAAGCAAATGGCGCGGTGGCGTTATGGTCGGTTGCTGTTGCAAATCCCATTCACCCTCATCGCGCTCCTGCTCATATATGACGGCTTCACAGGCAGTCAACATGCGCCCGAAAATTTGGCAACGGTGGGGGTATGGGTGCATTATCGCGGGATACTCATCCTGATATTGCTATTCACGGGCAATTTATTTTGTATGGGATGCCCATTCACCATCCCGCGCACCCTCGCCAAACGCTTATCCAAACGGGGCAAACGCTTCCCGCGCATCTTGCGAAACAAGTCACTTGCCATTTTTAGCCTATTAGCCTTATTTTTCACATACGAATATCTGGATATGTGGGCAAATCCAGCCCTGACCGCATGGGTCATCATTGCCTATTTTGGTTTGTCATTCGCATTAGAGGCACTCTTCACCGAATCGGCATTTTGCAAATATATTTGCCCATTGGGGACGTTTAATTTTGTGTATTCAGCCCTCGCACCGACGCAAATCCGTGTCAAAAATCGGGATGTGTGTCGGGATTGTGTTGGCAAGGAATGTATCAATGGCAGTTATGCCCCGCAAACCCTCATCCGACTGGATACCATCACCGTGAATGGCGAATCCGCGCAAAAACAGGTGATTCACAGCCCAAAAGGGACGCTCGGATGCGGTACGGAATTATTCGCGCCACAAATCAAATCGAATTTGGATTGCACCCTGTGTTTGGATTGCGTCCGCGCCTGCCCACACGACAACATCGGGTGGATGACACGCCGTTTCGGTGCGGAATTATCTGACCCTAGCGCGTGGAGCAAACGCTGGGACATCAGCTTTTTACTGATAGGACTCGCGTTTTGGGGCTTATTGAACGCCTTCGGTATGATTCCGCCCGTGTATGACCTGATGCAATCGTTGGCGGATGGATTGGGCTTGACGGCGCTCGGTTGGTCGGATGAGATGGTCGAATTGGTTGTGTTCGGAATCATTTTCGCGGTGGGCGGGGTGATTTTGCCATCTGGATCGATGGTGTTGGCGGGATTTTTGACGAAAATGAGTCAACCCCACCCCCTAACCCCCTCCCCATTACATGGAGAGGGGGAATCATCCGCAGAAAAGACGAATTTCACCCCCTTTCTCCACAGCGTGGGGAAAGGGGGACGGGGGGATAGGGGTCGCATCCGCCAAACCATCGGCAATTTTGCCCCTGCATTTATCCCAATTGGGTTTGGGATATGGTTAGCGCATTATGCCTTTCATCTGCTATCGGGATTGTTCACTATCGTGCCAACGGTGCAATTTTTTCTGATTGACCACAACATCACCTTTTTGGGGGATACCCCGAATTGGTCGCTGGGCGGGGTGGATTTTGCCGTGATTGGTGTGGTGCAATTGGTCGCACTGATGGGCGGATTCATCTGGAGTTTGGCGTTGGTGCAACACATTAGCCTGCGCGAATTTCGGCGCGATGCCATGCTCCCCACGCTGATATGGGGGAGCTTGGTGGTGTTGCTGATGCTGGTGGCGGTGTGGATATTCGCCTTCAACGACATGGAAATGCGTGGCACGGTGCTGTTTCATTGACATTTTTCGCACGGCAGGGCAATATAATATATCCTCGCATAGGTGAGTAGATAGAGTTAAGCGGTAGGCAAAATAAACAAACGCAAGCCGCTAGAAAAACTAATGCTATATGGAACATCGCTACTACGGTACGCAGTATGGGCATTATCACGTTTATTATAAAATGCCCCACCTCGCAACACTTTATCCTCACGATTGGAGTATATATTAATTTCAGAAATATCTCCATAATCATTCAAACACCATTCCCACAAATTGCCCGCAACATCCAATGCACCACAGTCTGCCACTCCATGTGGATACATGCCTACGGATGTGCTTTTCTCATTGATTTGTGCTTCGGTGGTATTGGCACGCGGGTGTTCATCCCAAGCACCCCACGGATAGGCACGCGCTTCATCCCCATTTTGAGCCATCCATTGCCAGACCCATTCAGGCGGGAGCGAGATTTTCCAATCGGCAGGATTCAGTGCCAAAATGGACTCAAATAACCCATTTTGCCGATATTTTGCATCTAGCCAATAGATAAATGCTATACTCTGATACCGCGAAATATTATCTCGTGGAGCATTCGGGTTGCCATTGACGGCAGAGTGTAATTTTTGTGGGCGGTATTTTTCTGGGGATCGCTTCCACCATTCAGGGTTGTTATATCCATCATCTGCTTTAATGAAGGCTTGATATTGGGCGTAGGTGGTCAAATATTTCGCCACATAAAACGGCTTAATCTCGAAAGTGTGGTCTTTAATCGTGATTTGCCCGCCTTTTTCCACAAAACACCAGCCAATATCGGGTATGCCGTTGGGCAACACACCAATATGTGGACGCGGGTCGCCGATGCGTGCCAAGCGTTCACCAATATCGTAGCGCCTGCGGTGCGGGGTTTTTATATCCGCAATTTCACTCAACAACCGTGCCGATTCGGGTTCGGTATACGCTTTTAATGGTTCGGGCAAGGTATCCCATGTTTTGCCTAATGCGTCCAATGCTTTATCAAAAAATTGGAGGGATTCATGCAACGGCAACGGCACACTCTCCCGATTATCCGCCCAAATCCGCGCATCGCGTTCAAAATTGCGATACACCGACATACTGCCCTTATTGGCATCAATCCACGCCACCAATTGCTCCCAATGGCGCAAAATGGCTTCGTGCGCCACCTCTACCGTCTGCTTATCTGTGACCAACAACCGCGCATCGGCAAAACGGATTATCAAATCATGTTCTGGCGAATTTAGCGTGAAGGCGGTCAATTCACACCGACG
>CALDGT010001197.1 GCA_937942935.1 uncultured Chloroflexota bacterium
GTACGCCCTCGCTTCGATTGCTTGTGCCGTTCCCGCTGTTCCGTATTTCATGCGCGTGCGCTCATCCCAACCGAGATGTGAAATAGCGGAGAGCAGAATCGTTTGTAACCGATTTTCCACATCCGCCCAACGGGGATAATCCACAAATTCGCCTGTGCGTTTCTGCAACACATACAACGGCAGGACAGCATTATCATCCCGCTTGTACCACTGATTGAGCAGATTTTGGTCATCTGGATGCGTGATATTCGGGAAAAATTCATCCCATTCACGCGCAGGGATGTCATCTGGCAAGGGTCGCCAACCGTATCTATCCCCCATGAGGAGCAGAAAATTAGGTCGCATAGTAGATTTTTGACAGCGAGCAATTTCATTTAGGCACACATCGGTCGCACGCTGATTCAGACCCGCCTCTTGGCTGATGCCCCAGCGCAGGTCAATTGCCTGAAACGTCACACCTTTCGTCCGACACCATGCACGCAGGCGCGGAAATACATCCTCTTGCAAGGCATTGCGCTCTACCACCATATCCGAAAAGGTCGAACTCACGAACACACGGAAAATGTTACTCATTGGTCATCTTCCCCCACCCAGCGCAAAAAGATAACACGCCCTGCACTATCCCCAACAACAATAATATCATCTTTCCCCACAATAATAGATGTAAACGGGGCATCTCCATAGAATATATATCTGTGAGGTTCTTCCGTAAGATGTCGTGAAGATGATGAAGAAACTTCAACAGAATTACTTTGCAACCTCAATTTTAATAAATGTTTTTTTAATAAATCATCAGTTCGTGAACCTATCCTATCTAAGAGGTTTTCATAATAATCATCTTCGTCATAATAATCATCTTCGTCATCATCATACTCGTCTTCATTATCATCATCTTCATCGTAATCATCAATATCAAATAACATTGAATCATCTAAGTCTTCTAAAGATAAATAAGTTTGAATTGACTGATAATTTGTCGAAGTTTGGATAAAACGACCTTCAAGCGACCATAAATTCATAATATGATTTTTGCCACTCCAAGTCACTATTTTGCCATCTGATAGAAGAAATATTTTAGTCACAGCTTCAATATGAGCGGTAGAATTTTGAAGTGTAGTAACATTAGGTGTCCATACGCGCAGAGTATTATCCCCCCAAGACACAATTTGGTGATTAGGCAACTCCATTACTCCATTTATCATATCTGTATGACCTACTAAAGTAGCGATGAGAGTTCCATCTGGTTGTGATAATTGCAATTTTTCATCATTCCATGATAAAATTCGCCCATCAGATAAATGAGATATGTGCATTTTGAATCTATTTTCATACTCTCTTTTGAATTGGATTGTAATTTCATCAACAATCTCTTGTAACACCAACCTACGCCCATCCCTTAGTTGATATTCATCTTGATTAGATGATAAAAGAAATCCCCTATCTGAGTCCCATAAACAGTGACCACTACTTCCAACGGATAAGATTCGACCATCTGCCAACTCTACTGCACCATATATATCACCCATATGCCCTATTAAAGTCGCTTTCAAAGTACCATCAGATTTCCAAAGCAACATAGGATTATCATCATAGTTAAAGAAAGGTAGCCTATGTTGTCTATCTCTATAACTTTTCCATGACAAAAAGTAATCATTTTGCAATAACAACACACCAGAAACCACATGTTCTGATACTTCATGACTCATTGTTCGAATCAACATACCACCAGCAGAAATGAGTGGAGAATAGCCATTTACTATAGGATATAATGAGTTCTTAGGTGGATTAATGCTATCAACAAACAACCGAATTTCATCAAGTGTTTCATAATAATATACAAGTCTCCCAGCCAATTGGTGAGCTAATGCTTGTTTATCTTTTTCCAACACATGTGCTGATAATTGAAGTGCCGATTGAATAAGACTAATGGTACTATCTACAACTTTATCACAGTCATCAATAATAAAACTCACATCTGTAACATATAGTTTGGCATTCAACCACATGTAATCCAATAACAAGGCACGAAGTTGGTCGGACTGCCCTGACCCAATGAGGTGATATGCAATATTACGCCAAAGATAAGGCTCATCTTGAGGCAACTCATGCCAGTGTGACACGCCATATCCTGTTAAAAATTGACGGTGAATCAGAGATGCATCAGCCAATTGCCCTACCAGATACTCTCGAATTTTATCATGGAAACGAACAACTGGTGATTCGCCATCCTGTTCAGCGCGGAAGCGACAAAAATGACCTGCAACACGGCGCAGGAACTCACGGCATCCATGACTGCTCATATTAGCGGTAGCTGTCCACAATTTGACGACAGTTTGCTCTGGAATAGGCGTATCCTCTGGGAATATCGCTAATTCGTAGATACGTTGCTTTTCATCATCAGTATAACGACGCAAACTAGCATTCATACTCCCACGCAATGTGCGACGACGTGTATCATCATCTTTACCTTTGGGGAATGGTTCTAAACCTTCTTCTCGCAAACCTTCTAGCACATAATCCAACGCATTACGCACACTGCTTTTATATGTGACACATTCTTGGCGCATGGTTGAGCCATGAATATCAAGTAACAATGCCCATTCTCCCAGTTGCTTGCCAAGTGCTTGTATATCTGCACGAATCAGGTCATCTATCTGATAACGTTTATCCTCTGGGATGTATTTGAGCAACACATCACGGGCTTCTTCTTTGGTCATCTCAGTGATAAAGTGGACAGATTTCTCATTATGAGCGAGACCAGCAACAGAGGGTTCCCGTGTAGTAATGAGGAAATTGCACCCCTCAAGGCGTAAAATCTTCTCAATATGCGCCTTATCCCACACATCATCAAGAATAATAAGGAAATTATCTGCCTTTAACTTGAGTTTGAGTTGTTCGATTGGGTCAGTATAACGTTTTTCGTCACCAATAGCTTGCAGTAACTGATGCCACTTGTCATCTAAACCCGCATCACTCTCGCCAATGGTGACAAAAAATATACCACCCGTATATGCCTCGTTGATGGCTATATCCAAACCAACGGCTTCTGCCAGCGTTGTTTTACCAAACCCACCTTCGCCAAATAATACGGTGTGATGTGTTGATTCTTTGGGTGATGCAC
>CALDGT010001198.1 GCA_937942935.1 uncultured Chloroflexota bacterium
GTGCGAATCGGGCAAAAATTCTGCGAGAGCATCGAGCAAGCTGGTGATGTTCAGTTGGGGGGTGCTATTGGCGCGGAAATATGCCACGCCGTTGAGTTGCCCCAATTTTTCGGCATCGCCTAAGACCTTGCTGGCTAACCCCGTCTTGCCAATGCCCCCGCGCCCATACAAACTGATGAACGGGTGATTATCGGTGATGGCGTTGATGATAATCGCTTGTTCGCTGGTGCGGTCATAAAATGTGTCATCGGTGAATACTTTGGGCAACGCGCCAATCCGTTTATACATGCGGTCAATCCGACTGCTGGTGGTGGGGATATTGATGACCGCGCCCCCCGCGAGGATATTGGTGAGCGTATCATAGACGGCTTGCATGGTGGCGATGCGGTCATCTATCTTTTTGGTCAACATCCAATAAATGAGACCCTTCAGGCTTTCTGGCACATCGGGACGGAGCGCGACCAAATCGTGCGGGGGTTTGGTGATGATGGATGTCACCAAAATAGCGGGGTTATCGGATGGAAAAGGACGCTTGCCCGCGACCATCTCATACAACATCACCCCCAGCGCCCAAATATCGGTCTGATGATTGAGCTTATCGCCATTGAGCGCCTCTGGCGAGAGATAATCGAGTGTGCCGATGATGTTTTCGGTTTGGGTGATGCGCGTGGTTTGCTCTATATGAATCACACCAAAATCGGAGAGGCGCGAGGTCTTGTCATCGGCAATCAGGACATTAGAGGGTTTAATATCGCGGTGAATGATGCCTTTTTCGTGGACGACCACCAATGCAGAGGCAATTTCTTGGGCGATTTTTAAGGCGCGGTGAATTGGGATTTTTGGCGTGGCTTGCAATTCATCCCACAAAGACCCGCCCCCAATATATTCCATCACCAGATAATACCCTAGCTCAATATCGCCGATGGTGTCATAGAGTGCCACAATATGCGGATGATGTAACCCGCGCAACACCTCTGCCTCACGCATAAAACGGGCGACAAGTTCTGGGTTGGTGAGCAAATCGGGGCGCAATTGTTTGATGGCGACACGCTTGTTATCGGTGATGTCGTGACCACGATACACCGCACCCATGCCCCCGCGTCCGATGATGTCTGTGATGGGGTCAAATTGATAGCGTTCCCCGATTTTTTGTAGTGTCATAATTAAATCTCGCGTTGATTATTTTGGGTTATGGGTGTGAATTATACACCGATTCAGATATTCGCACAGCATCGTATAAAAATTTTTATCACCTAACAATTTTGTGATAGGGGTTGCGAAATATATTAAGGTGGGGTATGGTATAAATAATTAACTGTTTTATCCCTATGTGGAAATAGAAATTCATTGTGGTGGGACATACGCGCCGATGGCGCTAGTACCCACCCTACAAGATAATTGGCATGTAGGGTGGCACTAGCGTTAGCGTATGTGCCACCGCACGAAAAAATAGGGAAAATATATCGTTCACGTTTGTAACCCATTGGAAGGGGAAAACATCATGAAAACATCGCGGTTTATCGGGTTATTGTTGCTCATTTCGTTATCACTGGTCATAGCAACCATCGGGTTCGCAGAAGAAGAAGGTCATGGCGATGAAGATGCCCATTGGACATACGAAGGCGAAGAGGGTCCCGAAAATTGGGGCAATTTGGACGAAGATTATGCCTTATGTGGCACAGGCTCGGCACAATCACCGATAGATTTGGTCGAGAGTAGTGCCATCGAAGTAGACTTAACCAATATCGAATTTTTTTATGGCACAACCGCGCTAAATATCCATAACAACGGACACACCATCGAAGTGAAGGCAGATGAGGGCAATTATATCATCTACAACGAAATCCGTTATGATTTGCAACAATTCCATTTCCATAACCCCAGTGAACACACGGTTGAGGGCGAACATGCGGCGATGGAAGTTCATTTTGTGAATAAAGACCTCATCACAGGCAATTTGGCGGTGGTTGGGGTGTTGTTGCTCGAAAGTGATGTGGATAATGCCTATTATGCCGATATTTTCGCCAGTTTGCCCACCGAAGTCGGCGACCCACAACCCACCGATGTGATGCTCGATTTACGCGCCTTGTTGCCAGAACGCACCACCTATCTGACCTATCAAGGCTCGCTCACCACCCCGCCCTGTAGCGAAATTGTGCGCTGGTTGGTACTCGATAACACGGTAGATTTATCATCGGCGCAAATTGCGGCATTCGGCGCGATTTTCCCATTGAATGCACGTCCTGTTCAATCCGAAAATGAACGCGATTTGTTGTGGGATGTGACCGAATAGGGATAATTTTTTGTGTGACGGTGGGACATACGGGCATTGTGTGTTTGCGGTGGGACATAGACGCCGATGGCGCTAGTACCCACCCTACGATAATATTCATTTCATACCTGTGTACGGACGCGCTTCTGCGCGTCCACTGCGGACGCACCCTCGTGGGGTATCTGGTGGCTGACATACGCACTGCGTGCTAGTCAGCCAGTACACACCTGCCTATTTTGAAGGATGTACTGGCTGTACGGACGTGATTAATCGCGTCCCTACAAGGCGGGACGCCTCGTATGTCAGCCACAAAATAATCTTTAAGCCATTTTTACCCTGCGTCCGATGTCTGTACCCTGTTGTGCAGACGACGTT
>CALDGT010001199.1 GCA_937942935.1 uncultured Chloroflexota bacterium
GAGGCGCTTGGCAAAATTGGTGATGCTCAAGCCTTACCCGCATTGTTGTTGGCGATAGAAGATATTCACCCACTGGTGCGCCAAGCCGTTGCCGAAGCACTTGGTAAATTGCGTGACCCGCAAGCCCTCAATCCTTTGATGACCTTGCTTAAAGATGAATCGAAAGAGGTGCGGCTTGCGGCGACTGTTGCATTAGGCGAATTGGGACGCACCACCGAAATTCCTGTTAAACCATTTTTGGAGTTATTAGCCGATTCATCCGATGAAATTCGCATATTAGGCAAACAAATTTTTCTGGCACTATCCGCGAGTGGGGTAGATACCCTGATAGAAGGGCTCAAACATCCTAATAGCACAATTCGGGGGGCATGTGCCGATATATTGGGGGAACTCAAAGCAGAAAAAGCCTATCAAGCCTTGTTACAAGTTGCTACCAGTGATAATAGCAAATGGGTGAAAAGTCGCGCTCAAGCGGCTTTATCGGTATTGCCCAAGCCTGCATTTGAATATCCCACGGTTAAACGCAACACCATTCCCCCACCGAGTGATACCCTAGAACGGATTCGTGACCAAAAAGCCGATTGGTCGAATTTGCGCTCACGAGATAAATTGCCACCATTGCCATCTATCCCAACAACTCCGCCACCCCCGCAAAAGCCAGTGGAATTGATAGACCCAGAAAAAATGACGGCGGATGAAATTCGTGAATTGCTCGACCAACTCGATGTGCGCCTTGCGAATGGTGAAATTAGCGAATTAACCCACCAGCGCCTACATGCCCGATGGGAAAAACGCCTAAATGAAAAAAGGTAATTATTCAAACCGAATACGTGGGTTGAGCAACCCATAAACCAAATCGGCGATGAGATTGGCGAAGGCATAAAAAAATACGGTGATGAGGACTAAGGCTTGAATGAGGGGGATATTTTTGCTTTTCACTGCCTGAACCAATTCGCGCCCCAAACCCGGATAATTAAAGACTTGCTCTACCACCACCAGCCCGCCAATCAGCCAGCCTGTGCTGATAGCAATCACGGTGATGGTAGGCAAAAGGGCATTGCGTAGCACATGTTTCAATATCACCACACGCGGAGGCAAGCCTTTCAAAATCGCAGTACGGACATATTGCTTATTCATCTCATCTATCACACCAGCGCGGGTCATGCGGGTGATATATGCCAATAAGACGAATGTTGCGGTGAGCGCGGGTAGGGTGAGGATGCGAATCCAATCGGTGAATGCCATATTTGATGAGACCAATGCGGTAGATGAAAATGGACTGCCTGCGCCACCGAGCAGGTTAATCAGGATGATGGCGGTCACAAATTCAGGCAATCCGACAACGGCTAATGTGCTAATCGAGATGAGGCTATCGAGCAATCCATCACGGCGCAAGGCGGCAACTACGCCCAATAAAATAGCTGTCGGGACGGCTAATATCAGGGTATAGAGTGCTAATCGGAGCGAATTTTCGAGCCGTGTCATCACATGCGGATAAATCTCAAAATTACCTCTGTCATACGAATTGCCCCAATCACCTCGCAAAAAATTTCCCAACCACGAAAGATATTGCATAGGAATCGGTTGGTCGAGTCCGTTTGCCACCCTAAATTCTTCTAATGCGGTTGGTGAGGCATCACGCCCCAAGATGAGGCGTGCAATATCACCGGGGAGCAATTGGGTGAGCGCAAAAATGATGACCGATGTGAGCAACAATGTGAACATGAGTAAAATAAGCCTACGGATGAGGTAGCGTGTCATGCAATTGCCTTTCGGTTCATGCCAATCAGCAAAATTTCATGCGATTTTTTATGTGATAATACATATTGTTGCGATTTTTGTGCTTCATATACATCTGATTTATAAGATTTTAGCAATGCCAATAATTCGGCTTTGCTGGGGATGCCATCATCACGATATGAAATGACCAGAATGCTATTTCGATGATGATGAATCAGTTTTTCAAATGCAGATAAGATAGTTTTGGGGTGATTCCAGTCTGATATTTGTGGTATCAGGCGCAAATGCTTGCTACTATAATCAAGTTGCTCACCCCAAGTATCATAATTCATCATCCCCTCTAAGAAATGATAAAAATCACGATAATCCACACCTATACCGCGCTCATTTAGATAGGGTGGGTCTATGTACACAAGGTCAAATCCTGTGGGTGTTTGAAGTGCATCCAATTGAATTGCACGATTGGCTTGCCCATTATCGAAAATCGCACGATTGGCTTCTGCAATAAATTTGCGGAAATGAAATTCAAATGGGGTATCCCATGTGGTTTTATTCCCAAAACTGCGCTCAACTTTTGCTTGACGGATATATAAATTGGCGCGATGAAATAAATTATAGGGGCGCTTGATGATACAAGCCTGAAATAAGGCGAATCGTGCCATTGCTTGTTGATAAGGATTCTCTAAAAAATGGTCAATATTAAAGACGATTTTATCAAGCCACTGGTTTTCGTCGTCTGTAAAATAGATATTGGTGAATGTTTTTTGGATGAAATCAGGATAATCATAACCTGAATGCACTTTTAGAATTTGCTCAATATCTTCATCAGATAATGTGTGAGATGAATTTTCAATCAAGCCTAGACCTATAGCCCAATTGAACTTCAAAAAGTCATTATAGATAACACTTTTACCCGCATTTTTGAAAAAATGACTGATTGCACCTGTACCACCGAATACATCTAAAACGGTTTTGAAAGATAAATGTGCCACATTTTCCCAAACCCAACCTACCAATGCCCGTTTACTACCCTGATACCGTGTAGATGGAAAAGGGTAATGAAAGGGACGTTCTGTATGAGCAGAAAAAAAGGAAAGTTGTTGTGTCATATCTCTCTAGCGCACACGATTTCGCAAAATTTCTAAATTATCGCCATAATAGAGCAGGTTGGTATTCATTGTCTAGGATTCCATCGCATAAATTTGTACAATTGAGCTAACTAAGTATAATCCAAAAATTGCCATTTGGCAGAACGAATCTCTTTAGGAAATGAATTATGTCTGCAAAATCATCCATAACCGTTAGCACTGCAAAAGCCGAATCATTTGTATATATGCCTCCGTCCGCCGCATTTGGCGCACAACTGATTTTGGTCAAGCCAAATTTAGGTTATCCCAAGCCTGCCCCCGCAACAGTTAGCATATCTGTCTTAGGTGCGGTGTTGCGCGGGTTACGCCGTGCCAGCCCACACGGACGGATTGTTATCACAGAAGGGGTGGCAGATGAACAATCTGCCGAGCGCATTTTTAAGCAATTGGGGGTGATGGATTTATTGGACGATAATATGCGAATTGCGGATGCAGAATCGCTTTTGATGGCAGAATATGAGAATATTTCGCCATCTCCTGTGCGTTTTCAGACGATGACTGCGCCCAAATATATCAAGGACTATGATTGTTGCATCAGTGTGGGGACATTCAAACAATCTATTCACAAAGATAAACCGCATATTTCTGCATCACTGAATAATTTAATTGGGGTGTTCCCCCGTGAAAAATATCACCATGATAATATGCACCTGCGAGGACAATTACATCGCCCTAGTATTCCAGAGGTATTGCAAGATGTTTATTTTTCTGTTGGACGTTATTTTCATGGGTCTGTGGTAGATTTAACTTATAAATCTGTCACACCACCAGATGGCGAAACAGAAGTTACACCTATTGGTCAGGTGGTTTGGGGGAATGATTTGTTGGCAGTAGATGAGATGGCGTGCAAAATCGCAGGTGAACCTACCCCCGATTATATTCATAAAATTCGCGCCATGCGTGAGCAATTGCAGGAGCAACCTGAATGAACTCGAACATCCCACCATCTAACAAAGAAATCATGTCCAAATGGGCGCGGGAGTTGCTCAATAGCAATGCACTCATCCTCGATTTTGAGACAACAGGACTTCATGGCGCAGATATTGTGCAAATTGGCATTTTGGATATGAATGGCGATTCGGCGTATGAGACACTGGTCAAGCCAGCCGTTACCATCCCATCAGATGCGATTCGGGTGCATGGTATCACCAATGAAATGGTTGCCGATTCCCCCACATTTGAGAGTTTGTATATCGAATTGAGTGTATTACTGGCGGGACGCACAGTGGTAGCGTATAACGTGGAATTTGATAAAGGGATTTTGATGGGTGTTTGCAAACGGCGAACACTCCCGCCCCCGCGTGTGAAAAGTTGGGAATGTGCCATGCGTGCTTATGCGCGGTATCAATTTGGTGGACGGGGTGGGGGCAAATGGCAGAGTTTATCGAAAGCCTGTTTTCAGCAAGGGATTCCTGTCGAAAATGCTCACACTGCGTTAGCCGATTGTAAAATGACATGGCAACTGATTAAAAAAATGGCGGGAGCATGAAAACATATCACATCACATCGGGTATTTTGCGCCAAAATGATACGATTTTGATGATTAAGCAAGGGCGAGCAGATGAAACCCCTTATTGGTTCATTCCGGGTGGGATGATTGAACAAGGCGAACATATCGAAACGGCGCTCAAGCGAGAAATCCAAGAAGAAACGGGGATTGTTGCCACACATATCGGCAATTTGGCTTATATTGTGCAAGTGATTAGCCACTCACATCAAAGCATGATTTTTGTGTTTGATGTCACCCATTTTATGGGCATTTTAACACCCGATGACCCCGATAACTTGATTCATGATGTTCAATTTATGCCAACACAAACTGTTATTCAAGAATTAGAAAATGTCCAATGGATTTCGATGAAACAACCCCTCATCGCTTATTTGCAATCTCAAGCGCCAGCAGGCACAATTTGGCAATATCGGCAACATGGCGAATTTGAATATGAATTGGTCTCGCGGTTGCCTGCACAAAAATAATTTTTATGAGGAGCAAAAATGGATTTACTCAAATGGCGTGATGAATTTCCCATTTTAACCACCTGTACCTATCTCATCAGCAATTCGCTCGGCGCAATGCCACGCGGGGTATATGATGCCCTCCGTGTTTATGCCGATACATGGGCGACATTAGGGGTGCGGGCGTGGGGTGCGCGATATGATAATTTACCGACATGGTGGGAATTAAAAGGTGCTGTTGGTGATAAAATTGCGCCCTTGATGGGCGCACCCGCAGGTAGTGTTTTGGTGCATGAAAATGCCAGCATCGCCAATAGTATTTTGATGAGCGCGTTGGATTGGTCAGATACTCGCCGAGATAAAGTCGTCTCGACTGACCAAGATTTTCCATCGGATGTGTATAGTGTTCGTGCCATGTTGCCCGCGCATGTGAACCTTCATCTGGTGCGGAGCGATGATGGGATGACCATCAACACTCAAAAACTATTAGACGCGATAGATGAACGCACGCGCTTGGTGAGCATCAGTCATGTGTTATTTCGGAGTGCTTATATCATGCCTATACAGGCGATTATCGAAAAAGCACACGCGGTTGGGGCGCAAGTGTTATTGAATGGGTATCATAGTGTGGGGATTATCCCTGTGGATGTAACCGCGCTCGGTGTGGATTTTTATATCGGCGGGACGCTCAAATGGATGTGTGGCGGGTCTGGCGGGGTGTTTATGTATATCCGCCCCGATTTGCTCACTTCGCTCCACCCAAAAATTACGGGTTGGTTTGCTCATCAACAACCATTTGGGTTTGATATTGAAAATTTTGCTTTGCGCGAAGATGCCTATCGGCTCGCCAATGGCACACCGCCGATTGCCGCCTTGTATGCGATTCAACCGGGTGTCGAAATTTTGAATCAAATCGGTGTAGATGCGATTCGTGCCAATTCGCTTCGGCAAACTGAGATGCTGATAAACCTTGCAGATGAAGCTGGATATGTTGTGAATAGCCCACGCAACTCTGATGAACGGGCGGGGACAATCACCCTCAACCCGCCTCATGCGTATGAAGTATCGCGCGAATTATTGGCGCGGAATATTGTCATAGATTATCGAGAAGGGGCGGGGATTCGGGTTGCGCCACATTTTTATAACACAGACGATGAAATTCGTGCTGTCATGGTGGCTATCAAAGCCATTTTAGATGAAGGTAGTTGGCAAAAGTATCAACAACAAAAGGCATTTGTGACCTGATAGTTGTGAATTTGTAGGGACGGCATATAGCCCATGCCCCTACAAATATCTATATTATACTGATGTATCGGGTGGGGGCGGGATTTTGTCGTCATCATCCCCCGAATTGGATTCTTCTTCATCGAATTGCACATCACTGAGCAATTCTTCAATTTGGCTGATGAATTCTTGGCGTAATTTCGATACAGAGTCGCTATCGCCATCCATCGGAGAATCTCCTTGTGGGCTACTCTCAATTTTAGAAATTTCATCCACAGGACTCGCATCCCCATAAATCACGCGCATGAGACCGGGCAAATAACGGTCTAACACGACTACATTGGCATAAACCACTTGT
>CALDGT010001200.1 GCA_937942935.1 uncultured Chloroflexota bacterium
GGGCAAATTAATTTTTATCTTTTGATATGGCAATGTTTGGTAGGTTTTAGTCGTCATATCCCACACGCGCATCGGCACTTGCGCCTGATTGATGTGATACGTCAACCACCGACAAAATGCCATCGCGCTGTACCACGTCACATTTTCACGCGGGTGATTGTCGTATTGGAAGGCTTGCCTATATTTCTTACGTTTGTATTCATCAGGAAAGCCTGCCCACCAATCCTCATGCCCAAAATCAGGCGCATTTTCAAAAACGCGGTATTGAGCATAAGTTACCAAATACCGACTCATGAAAAAATCGGGCAGTATGAGTTTGTGTACGGGCTTTTCATTATCTGCTTCCTCACTGCCCATGATGAATTCACCTGCGGGGATATGACACCACACCACATCAGGCAGGGTTACACCATTCACCGTGATTGTGCCAACCCCTTGTCGTGGGTCTCCCAGTTGGCTGAGAATACGCCCCGCGCCCGCCCGTTCCACAGGGGGCAAATGCCCGCCTTCGATGAGTTGGACGAGAAGATTTTTAGTGCGTTTTAAGACGCGCTCGCCCCGATTCGACTTGGTAATATTGTCTAATTTGACAATGCTCAACATCTCACTCGCCAACCATACTGCCCGCCAATCGGTGTCATCTTGTGGGTCATCATCCAAAATCGCGCCAACCGCTTTAATCACTTCGGCATCATTGGCTTGTTCATAAATCAGATAGCCACACGCCAAAAGCATCACTTCACGCCATCCCGCACCCAAACGGGCAACATCTGGGGCAAGTTCTTCAAAATCGTGGGTGAGCAAATATTGCCCCGCCAAAAATTCTTGAAATGTGCGATGCGGAAAAGTGAATACACGCCACCCTTTGCTATCCACCCCGCGCCCAATGAGCAACCCCGCCCGATATTGGATATAATCGCAAAATTTTTGCGCCAAGCCTGCGTCATTATCCACATATTTCTTCACAATAGCGAGGATGTCGGCTTCGTTAATATCAGCCACACCATCTTTATTCGCATGTTCGTTGTGGGTATGATAGGCAATCTCCCACAAAATTTTATACAGGTCTTTTTCACCACGTAAATTGAGCAATTTGAACAGCGTGTTAAATTCTTCCAGTTTCCAACGGCGCATGAGCCAATCCACACATTGGTCATATAAACGGGCTTTTTCTTTGGGCAAGGTGCCTGTGCTGTTATGGACAAAGGTCATCACCGTCAGGAGCATGGGGTTGGTCGCCATCTCTTGTAAATCGCTATCATTCAGGCGCTCGGTCAGTTCCGCGACGCGCTTATCGGCTTCGTCATGGCTGATGGTCAACAAATTGGCGCGGACGGTATACCATGCGCGGACAAAATGCGCGATTTGGTCGGGATTGAGGGGTGCAAACGTCTCGACTGCATCCATATCGCGCAAATGCCATTTGGGGTCGGCATAACTAAGGATGCGGCAAGTGACGATATACCGATTCTGTGGAAAACGTCCCATAAAATCATGCAGTGCATCGCGCACTTTTTCGCGTTTTTCGGGTGGGACTTCATCCAACCCATCAAATAATATCAACGCCTGACCCGCTTTGATATAATATTGAATGCGTTCTAATGTCCCCGCATCAAATTTTTGTTTGGTGAACACACCTTGCAGATGGTCAAAGACAGCATCAAAACGGGTATCGGTCAAATCTTCGGCAAAGTCGCGTAAAATAATGCTGATGGGCAAATAAGTGCCATTCCCCCAGCCTTGTGCTTGCAGGCGGGTTATCCAATCGCCATCAGGCGCGAGGACTGCCCCTGTCATGCACAACGCCAGATAATTCATGAAGATGGTTTTGCCACTACCGGGGTCGCCCAATAAGACCAGTCGTGAATACGCATTACTGGCTTCCATCGCACTCAGGTGGGATAAATCATCATCTTTATCCCCCATTTCACGTAGAGGTGTGTTTACAATCGGTTGACCATCGGGTGTACGCTTGACTTTGCGTTGCAGATAAAGCGGGGTATAAATTTCGTCTATGCTAATTGTCCGTTTGCGAAAATCATCCGTCTCGCTGAGTGCCATGAGCAAATTGCTTTGTTTGCTTTGCTGATGCACACTCCGACAATATTCGGTCATATCGGGCAAGCGCGAAGGCACATCTCCATCGGCATGATGAACAAATTCGGCGCGTAATTCATCAAATAAGCGCCCCCACGGACGGCTGGCGGGGATGCGCCAATCGAGATATTGGTAGGGCAATAATTTATAATGAATCTCGCAATCGGATAACAACAAACAATGGAGTGGCTTGCGATGATTGCGGAAATAAAACCATTCTTCGCGCACTTCGATTGACTCCATTGATTTTTGGGTCATGAGCAATATCATACGGTCACAACCACGCAAGGCATCATCAATGGCATCTGCCCATCGGTCAGTATGGCGGATATTTTCCACATCTTGCCACACATCAAAGCCCGCATTTTTCAATTGTTGATATAAGTCACGTGCTTCTGCTTCGGATTCGCGTTGATACGATATAAAAATTTTGGTCATACTGAATCATCCCTAAAAAAATAATCATCATAACAACCACAGACTATAACCGATTATCATAACAGGCGCAATAAAAATAAGAGGCGCGTTTTGTGACAACTCAAAAATCAGTTATACTGTTTTTATTTGAACTTGATTAAAGGGGTAACACCATGAAAGCGGATAGTTTATCCATCTCAAAAGTATTCAGCAGTGGCGGGGATGTTCAATATACCCTGCCCCATTTTCAGCGCGAATATGCGTGGGATAAAGAAAATTGGGATACCTTGCTGGATGATATTTGGGATGTCTACGAGATTTATAACCCAGATGACGAGCCAGAACATTTCATGGGCGCGTTGGTGGTCATCCAAGATGGCACACGCAACGGCACAATCCCCGTATTCAAATTGGTGGATGGGCAACAACGCCTGACGACCATTTCGTTATTGTTGTGCGCGTTGGGCAAATTGGTCAAAGAATCGCATCCAGCCTTGCATAAACGCATCCGCAAAATTTTGCTCAATGTGGATGAAAAAGACTTGCTTCATTATAAACTTCTCCCCACCGCCAAACGCGATGACCGTGATACTTATCTTTATATTTTGACCAACGAAACCACGCCCGAATATTCAGAATCGCGCATTGCAAAAACATTCGATTATTTTTTACGCAATCTCCGTGCAAAAATCAACCACATCGACCCAGAACGCCTTTCGCTAGTCATTTTGAATTGC
>CALDGT010001201.1 GCA_937942935.1 uncultured Chloroflexota bacterium
CATTCCCAATAATCTGCCCGTGATTGGAATGCTCAATTTGGATACGGTTGGTAGTAACAATGACCCGCGCGGTGTGGTGAATGACCAAGATTTACGCCTATTTTCTGCCCCACCAAATGATTCTCGGTCACGACAATTTGCTCGGTCACTCAATTTTATCGCTTATTATCACAAATTAGATTTGAATCTCGCCATGCAAAATGAAATTGACCGCGAAGGGCGGTATGGCGACCATGAATCGTTTGAAGAAAAAGGATTTCCCTCATCGCGTATCATCGAATCATTAGAAGATACCCCCAAGCGTGAAGGACGTGATACAGTGGACGGCGTAGACCCTGCTTATCTGGTCAAATCCACACGCACCATCGTGGGATTACTGTATGCGCTCGGTGGCGGACCCGTCCCACCGAAAAATATTGTTTTGCGCGATGTGGGTGGTGGCAATAGCGCCCTTGTGTGGGAAGCTGTACCCGATGCAGGTCGGTATGTGGTGGGATTGCGCCGTCCTAATTCATTGATATTTGACCAATATTTCACCGTTGTAGACCCCAATTCTGGCTCAATGGCGACAGTCAATTGGCAGATTTATGAAGCGGTGGCGGTGGCGGCTGTAGATAGTCGCGGTGTGGTCGGGCGCTTCAGTGAGGAGTATCGGGTGGGGGGATAAAAAATCGCCACATAGAGTCCGATTATTTATGATAAAATATAAGGGTGATTTGTTATCGACAAATTGTCCTTATATTTATAAAAACATAGTCTATAGGAATTAGAATGGTAGCAGATGCTGAATATCCTAATATAGGTCACTTCCTAACGGTTAATGACTGGGAAAATGCAGTAAAATTGCTCAATGCACAGATAGAAATGCGTGAAACAAACAAGCACTTCAACCGTTTAAGCATGATATATTACAGTAACTTACCAGAGCTTTATAAAACAAAGATTCAAACAAATCATTATTTTGAAAGCTATATCAAAAACAATCTATTTTATGGATTACAAAAAGAATTTCAGGTTATTAGCTATACTGTCCCTAAGGGTGTATTAGGTATTAGAAATCACAAATTTTTTAGTTACTCTATGAGGCTATTATATTATTCAATTGGAATCTACTTACTAAGAGTATCGCAGGAATTTGTCACACGTTACAACTCACGTGAGTTTGATGAAAGATCCGGTTCTAAATCTAGATTACATTGTTTTTATGGTGGTAAGTTATCCTATTCATCAAAAGAAAATATCAGTTTTTCATCAGATGCTATTTATTGGAGAGATAGCTATGATGAATACAAAAAGTTTTTGGATGAATATAAGGATAAATATGATTTAATTCTGAAATTAGATATGCAAAATTATTTTGATGAAATTTCAATATCTACAATCTTGAAGAACCTTTCGGAAAATATCAAACCAAAGTTGAGAAAAAATCAAAATTATGATGTAAAAACTATAGAGCAAATAAATTATCTTTTTACCTATTTAATGAATAGCTCCAAAGGAATACCGCAAGCCGAGAATGATATTATCGGCAATTTTATTGGGTTTCTGCATACATTATTCGTTTGTTTTTCTATAGAGGAGATACTAAGTAAT
>CALDGT010001202.1 GCA_937942935.1 uncultured Chloroflexota bacterium
GTCAATGCGCCAATTTGGAGAAGCCGATTGCCAGTTTGTCGCGGTGGAATATGGCATTTCTCGGCGAGAATCCCATGTTGTGCCACCATCCCCCACAAAATGCTTGACCGATGCCAAAACCCATTCGCCATTCGCCGTTTTCGATTGCAACCCGCGCACATACGCCGCGCCCAATTCCGATACAAGGTCGGTATTTTCGCTATACCCTTCATACGTGCGCCCCCAACGAATATCTTGTGGCACACTCACCGCAGGCGCAAAATTCCAATGAATATTGGTCGCCAAAATTTCGCTCGCAGTCACCTTGCCAATCCGTTCCACAAGGTCGGCATCACGAGTCGCACCTAAGCCGATATTATGCGGAAAAACAGTCGCGCCTTTCACATTGCCATTGCCATGCACCGCATCTATCCCATAAATCATCGGGATTCCAAGCCGTGTGCGTAACGATGCCAGCATATACGCATTCACCATCTTGCGCCATTCGGTCAGGCTATTGGTCGCAGGGCTACCTCCCCCACCACTCAACACAGACCCCATAAAATGATGATGCACATCATCTGGGGGAATGCTATTTTTTTCGGCTTGTGCCATCTGACCAATTTTTTCCGCGAGGGTCATCTGCTTGAGCAAATCACTCACCCGTTCTTCGACTGGGCGAGTTGCATCTTGATAAATTGTTTTTGTAACTTGCATCGCTTTAACCTTCTTTCACAATGAATACGATTTTTCAGAAACCGGTTTCTGTATTTACCAAAAAAATATTAACGGGTTGTTCCTCTAACGACCAATTCGGTTGGCAAAACCAGTTGTCGCAAGGTATGGTCTGGTTCTTCAATTAGTTGCACCAATATTTCGACAGCCAAGCGACCTTGTTCGGTAATCGGTTGGCGAATGGTGGTGAGGGGTGGGTCGGCATGGAGCGCCACAGGTAAATCATCAAATCCGATGAGCGCGATATCTTCTGGGACAGATAACCCATGCTCACGAATACATTTTAATGCGCCGATAGCCATCGTATCGGATATAACGAACACGGCATCAATGCCTGTCTTGAGCAATTTTTTCATGGCATGATACGCGCCATCCATCGAAAAATCGGCAAATGTGACAAGATTAGGGTCATATATAATGCCATTTTCTTGAAGTGCCTCACAATAACCCATATAGCGATGGTCGCCCGCCCAATTGTGATTGCAACCAATAATACCAATCCGCCGATACCCTTTGCTAATAAGATAATTAGTCGCTTGTTTTCCGCCACCAAAATTATCTACATCCACAAAATGAACACGTTCCCCATTCATTGGACGTCCCAAAAAGACAAAATTGGTATGACTTTCGATGAGGTAAGGCAAAATAGCATT
>CALDGT010001203.1 GCA_937942935.1 uncultured Chloroflexota bacterium
CTTCGTCCGCACCAAACACCCTAAAGTAGATTTGGTCATCATCCGCGAAAACGAAGAAGATTTGTATGCTGGCATCGAACACCGCCAAACGAGTGAGGTGTATCAAACCCTTAAAATTATCACCCGTCCGGGGAGTGAGCGGATTGTCCGTTATGCGTTTGAATATGCCCGCCGTAATCACCGTAAAAAAGTGACCTGCTTCACCAAAGATAACATCATGAAAATGACCGATGGCTTATTCCATAAGGTGTTTGATGAAGTCGCTAAAGAATATGTCGAAATCGAAACGGAACACATGATTATTGATATTGGTGCGGCGCGGGCGGCAACCCAGCCAGAACGCTTTGATGTCATCGTCATGCCTAACCTGTATGGCGATGTCGTCTCTGATATTACCGCCGAACTCACTGGCTCGGTTGGGTTGGCTGGCTCGGCAAATGTCGGTGAAAAAGTTTCGATGTTTGAAGCCATTCACGGTTCTGCCCCCGATATTGCGGGTTTGGGCATCGCCAATCCATCTGGGTTATTGATGGCGGGGGTGATGATGCTCGTCCACATGGGACAAACCGAAGCGGCAGAGCGGGTTCATAACGCATGGTTGCTCACGATTGAAGATGGTATCCACACCAAAGATATTTTCCAACTCGAAAATAGCACGACACTCGTCAATACCGATAAATTTGTGGCGGCAGTGATTGAGCGGCTCGGCGATTTCCCCAAGAAACTTGCCCCTGTCAGTTATGCACATGGCGTCACACTGCCCAAAGCACAACCCGCCAATATTGTTAAATTGGGGACACATAAAAAAGAATTGGTCGGGGTGGATTTATTCCTAGACTGGCAAACCGTTGAGGGCAGAAATCCAGATGAATTGGCTGAAGCCCTCAAAAAAGTGGATAGTGGCGACCTTGACCTCATCATGATTACCAATCGTGGTCAAAAAGTGTGGCCCCAAGGTCATCCCGATACCTTCTGTACCGACCATTGGCGTTGTCGGTATCAAGTAAAAGGCGATACGGCTATCATCGCCCATGAATCTATCGTCCAATTGCTCCATAACATCAGCGAAGCAGGATTCGATTTTATCAAAACCGAAAATCTGTATCGTTTCGATGGACAATTAGGCTTCTCTTTGGGGCAAGGACAATAATCTTGTGTTATGATAGGCAATATAACTTGCCTATCATCTATCCTTAACAAGAGGTATGCAAATGTCATCAGATGACCGCGCCCAAAAATTGGCAGAAATCGCCCAACAGGTCAAAGCCTGCACCGATTGTCGGTTATATCAAAACACCCGTAATCCAGTCCCCGGTCATGGCAATATTCATGCCGAAATTGTATTCATCGGTGAAGCACCGGGCGAGCAAGAAGATATTAAAGGGTTGCCATTTGTGGGGCGGTCTGGTCAATATTTAGATTATTTGCTCAACCTCATTGGCATGAACCGCCAGCAGGTATTCATCGCCAATGTGATTAAACATCGCCCTCCCGATAATCGTGACCCCGCCCCAGATGAGTTGATTGCTTGCAAGCACTTTTTAGATGACCAACTCAAAATCATAGACCCGTTGCTCATTGTCACATTGGGGCGATTCAGCATGGCGCGGTATTTTCCAGAAGGCAAAATTAGCACCATTCACGGCAAACCCAAATATGATGAACGGTGTGCTTATTATCCGTTATATCATCCCGCCGCGGCGCTCCGTAACCCACCCTTACGTCATGATATGGAAGCCGATATTAAGCGAATTCCGCTTCTCCTAGAAGAAATTCGCCAAAAACGGGGCAATGTAGCTACCCCAACAACATCCACAGAAGATGCCCCGCCTGTCGAGAATCCCAATAGCACACCCAAACAATTACGCCTATTTTGATGCTAAAGGCGCAACCAAATGCGCCCTTAGCACGTATCCATTGTATATAAATCTCATTTTTGCGTTACAATCAATAACGAAATAATTCACAATCAAAGGAGCAATGCAATGCGTGGTTGTCTTGGATTTTTCTTTTATATCATCATCACCATTTGGGTGCTTTTTGCCTTTTTGATATTCACCGCCATTCGGTCTTGGGCATTTGATAGGCAATTCTACTTGGATGTCGTAGATAATAATGCCCTCTATGATGCCTTCCGCCAAGAAGGATTACCCGACTTTTTAGCGAAGCTCGATATTAATGGACAACAAGTATTAGACCCCAATAGCGATGCCTTCCCTGCATTAGTCGAAGCCACACAAGCCATTTTGCCAACCGATTATCTCCGCACAACAACTGTTGGCTTGGTAGATAATTTATTCAATTTCTTTGAAAACCCAAGCAGTGGTTTGGTTTTGAATGTAGATTTAACCCCCATCAAGGCATCGTTAAGTGGCGCACAAGGCAATGCGTTTGCCAGCACCTATATCAAAGCACTCGGAACATGCGAGACCACAGTGACATCGGTTGCCACTGACCAATTGCCCACTTGTAAGCCTGCGGGCATGTCTGATGAAGAAATATTGGCAGTGGTGAGCGATTATAAATCGAGCCTTGTAAATCAGATTCCCGATACATGGAATTTAGCAGAAGATGCCGATGTCACTTGGTCAGATTTACCTAATGTATCGTTAGTAGAGGGTCTTCAAACAGCATTCTCTGTTGCGGCAATTGCTACATTCGGTATTTGGGTTTTTAATGCAATTATCGCAGGGATTGGATTCAAGGGGTTATTGATGTGGCTCGGTGGGATGCTATTCTTGCCTGCCCTCATTATTTTGCTGATGGGCGCGTCATTTAGTGGTAGCCTGTTAGATGCCATTTCGAGCGATATTATCCGCGATACAACCACATCGAACTTACAAGCCTCTATTCAAGTTCAGGAATCGGTGACGCTGGTTATACTCGATGCCCTCAAGCGCGTTGGCAGTGGTTTCTTAACCACAGGCGCAATCGCATTAGGTGTGTCATTGGTGTTATACATTTTGGGCGCAGTGATGCGTAGCCCCAGCAGGACAGTATCTGTTGGCGACTATTACGATTCATCGCACCCCATTCGCCCATTATAATTGATGGAACATTGCCCGTAGGGGCTTGCCATGGCAAGCCCCTACGATTATCTACAATGAAGTCACTACCCCATACTATTCGCAAAATCGCGCAATTTTGGGGTAGCATTTTCGGTAATTGGCTCGCCATGACCAAAACATAAAATTTTGGGAGTTAAATTCGCCAATTTTTTGACCGACCCTTTATTTTGCTCCATATCCACCGTCAACATCGCCCACGGCAGGGTCATTTTTCCGCGCATCCGAAATATCACATCCCCACAAAATAAAATTTCACGTTCTGGTTGCCAAAATGCGACATGACCGGGCGCATGACCGCCTGTGTGTAATGCTTGCAATCCGCCCATCACATCTGCCAAAATTTCGCCATCATCAACTGTGCGCGTGACAGGCACAAATTTATATTGCGTATTCGGTGGGCGCAAACCACTCGGACGGCGCGGGACAGGTGTTTCACCTTGTATCACCGATTTTTCTGTGGGTGATGAAATGACCTGTGCGCCAGTTTGGGCATAGAGATAACGCAACCCGCCCACATGGTCGGGGTGAGCATGAGTGATGATAATGCGCTTCACATCTTTCGCAGAAAATCCCGCCCCTGCCAATTGCTTCAGAATCCGCTTGCCTGCTATAGGGATGCTGGTATCTATAATGGTGATGCCATCTGGGTCTTTAATAGCATACACCCG
>CALDGT010001204.1 GCA_937942935.1 uncultured Chloroflexota bacterium
GCCCCGGGCACAGTATCATTGTAGATGTCTATACGAAAACCTTCTGTCAAATTGATGTGGTCTAAATAAAGTTGGGCGGTAGGTTCTGTGAGGGCAATTGAGAAAGTGAGGAATCCCAACAAAAAGGTGAGCAAAAATCGAAATCGAATCATGAATTTCTCCAATACATCATTAAACCATAAAATGGCGGATGAGGGCGCACCTCATCCGTGAAATTTATATCAAATTGTATGTGGAGATGATGATTCGGGCAATATGCCCCTCTATAGCCTATTGGTCGCCTAAGCGCACTGCTGTACGAATCATCTCGACCAATTCCGCCACATCTTCATCACCTTCAAATTCATCGGCAGTGGATTCAATGAGGACTTGTACTGCGCCATATGTACCATCTTCTGCCCAAAAACTACCTTTTAGCAATTCTGCAAATTCCGCCACAGCCACTTGCAATCTAAAATTAGCAGGTGCTTCGTCTATGCTGGCGAGTAAATCGGCGACAGTGATGGCTTTTTGCAATTCGACTACTTCGCGGGTATCAGCATCTTCATAACGGATATAAGCAGTGGCAATAATCGCATCAGCATCTAAATCGCCTTCTTGGAGCGCCATTTCATACAAAGCGGTCACACTATGTCCTGCACCCACTTCGCCAGCATCTACCGTATCATCACGGAAATCTTCATCAGCAATGGCACGATTTTCGTATCCGAGCAGGCGATAACGGTCTGCAACTTCTGGGTTAAAATCGATTTGTACTTTGGCATCGTATCCAATCACCTGCAAGGTGCTGGTCAGATTATGCACAAACACACGCCGAGCCTCGCGCAGATTATCCACATAATAATAATTGCCGTTGCCATCATTGGCGAGTTGTTCCATCAGGACATCATTATAATTACCCATGCCAAACCCAATAGTGCTAAGGGTAATGCCTGCTTCAACGCCTGTTTTGATGGTATTCAAAATAGCATCGGGTCCTGTATTGCCAACATTGGCGACACCATCACTGAGCAAAATCACGCGGGTATTTTCGCCATCGCGCAAATTTTCACGGGCGACCTGATAGCCCAAATTCAGCCCTGCTTCGGCATTGGTACTACCTTCAGATTGCAAGGCGTTGATGGCATTTAAGAGGGTTTCTTTTTCACTGGCAGGTGTTGGTTGTAATACCACACGGCTATTGTCAGAATAAACCGCAATCGCCACACGGTCATCTTCGCGCAATTCATTCACCAACAGCGCGAGTGTTTCTTTGACCAATCCGAGGCGATTTTCCATATCCATACTACCCGATACATCAATCACAAAGATGAGCAATGATGGTTGGCGGTCTTCTGGGGCGATATATTTGCCCTGAATCCCCACACGCAACACATAATGACCTTCATATCCAAATGGTGCAGGCGCAGAATCGAGATAAATGGCGAAGGATTCATCTGTTGGGGAATCATAGCCTGCATCAAAATAATTGACAAATTCTTCGATACGAATCGCTTCATCGGGTGGTAATTGATTTTGTCCGAGCAAATAATTTCTGGCAATGGTATAAGACCCCGTGTCTACATCCATCGCAAAGGTACTCAGGTGGTCATCTTGGGTATCTATAAATGGATTTGTGCCATAATCTTCAAATTGCATATCAATCGGGGTTGGTTGTGCAACCTGTTGCGCGGGTGCGACTGCCGCTACAGATGCAGGTGATAATGAATTGGTTGGTGCGGGGGAAAGTCCCGTTTGATTCATTTGGCGTTGTGCCATAACACCATCGGCAACGATTTCTTGTTCAACCACTGGCGGAACAACAGGTTGATTTTGGGTATTTTGCCCTGTGGTGGGTTGGGTTGCGTTGTTAGAAGCGGGCGAACACGCCACTCCCAACAATACGATTAAAATAGTGAGTAAAAAGAGTGATGACTTGCGGAACATGGATGTTTACTCCCAAAGACTATTTGAACGGTTTGTCTTCATAACGCTTTGGGAGCAAAAATTGTTCCAATCAAGTATTTTTATCTATAGGATATTGCGTCATCATAATTGTTCCATCACTTCTTTCAATAGCCCAAAATATTTTTTCAGTTGGCGGTTCAAAATCCACATTGTAATTGGCTTCAGTACCTTCAATGCACCACGCATCTGCATGTCTGCTTCTAATGAAAACTGAGTTTTGCCTTCAAAAGCATCAAATTTATACAGTAAATCATAGGGCAATTGAGGACTTTCATTCCGATATTTCACCCAGAGTGGCGGATTCCATTCAATAACCTGTAAATGTCCTTGAATGGTTACAAACATGACTTTTGAATATTGAATAAACCTTGTGCCATTGGTAATCTCACCATCAGTAATTTTTTCAGTCTTTATAACAGGTTTCCACCAACGTGTGTCATTTCGGAAATCTGTAACGAAATTAAAAACTTCGCTTGGAGAACGGTTAATGATGATTGAGTATTTAATCGGCGTGGTGTTCGTGATGCTCATTCATCATTTCCCTTTCCATTGAGGGGTTTCTTTCATCAGCATGGCTTGTGCGCCATTGGCAAAATCTTCTGAGCGAATCAGAATGCTCTGCGCCCATGCTTCCATCTGCAAGCCATGTTCCACATCGGCTAAATCGTTAATCACCCGTTTGGCATAACTCACCGCGAGGGGGGCAGATTTTGCCAATTCATCTGCAAAGGCACAGCCTTTGGCATATAAATCGTCTTGAGCGGCAATTTGATTCACAATGCCCCACCGTTCACCATCTTCTGCACTAAAATTGCGTCCTGTGAGGATGAGTTCTTTTGCCCGACCAAT
>CALDGT010001205.1 GCA_937942935.1 uncultured Chloroflexota bacterium
AAACCCGAAGTGGTGTTGACCACAACCGACCACACCCCCGAACAAAACGCGCATAAATTGATTGCCTATTTGCGCTCACGCGGATTCATTCACAGCTAGATTCTAAAATAGTGGCAGACATACGAGGTTTATTGCCTCTAGTCTGCCATTATCCCCTAAGTTGGATGTTGTGTAGTGGCGGACTAGCGGTAGCGTATGTCCGCCATAAAATTCCAATCCCCATAAACTTGACCTATTCGATAGGGTAACATAATTAAGTAAGAGATTACAACATCAATGCTTCCATATGATATAACTAACATGAGAATCATTTTGAGAGGCTTATTGATGACACAACCAACAACAACCATCGGCATGAAAACGATTTTGCACACCACCTACGAAGATGCGATTGAACGCACCAAAACGGCGCTTAAGGCACACGGCTTTGGCGTATTAACTGAAATAGATGTTAAATCCACCATGAAATCAAAATTAGACATAGATTTTAGACCCTATATCATTTTAGGCGCATGTAATCCTAAATTGGCATATCGTGCCTTATCTGCAAATTCTGACATTGGGCTGATGCTCCCTTGTAATGTGACTGTATCTCAAGTGGAGGAGGGCGAAATCGAAGTGGCGATTATTGACCCCATTGCGATGATGACGGTGGTTGACCATCCCGATTTACCCGCTATTGCCAATGAAGCCCGTGAATTGCTCTCTAAGACATTAGCCATGCTATCTGAATCCTAATTGATGGGGTGTTTTATTTTTCTTTGCTAATCTGTTCAGGCAAATCTGCATGAAAGACGAGTCTATCGGCGAAGGATTCGGCTTGCAATCTGCCTTGATGTAAATAAATCAGTTGTTTGGAGATGGCTAACCCCAAACCACTACCGCCTTTATCTGCTTCTTGGGCTGTTTGACCGCGCCAGAAGGGGATAAAGGCGTTTTTTATGTCATCCCATGTCATATTGTCATGGTTGGTATTGCTCACACTAATGCGTATCCAATTGGGATAATGTTTTTTGACCACGACCCGAATTTCACCCCCTTTAGGGGTATAACGGAGGGCATTGCTAAGGATATTATTCATCACTTGGCGCATCCGAAGCGGGTCTATAAAAATAGTGGGCAAACTAGGCTCAATCTGCCATGATAAATCGAGTTCAGCATCCACCGCCAATGGCAAAAAGGATTCTAAAATAGGGGTGATGAATATTTTTATATCGGTATTAGTCAAATTGAGTGAGAGTTGCTTGGCTTCTGCAAGGGTGAGCAAGCGCAAATCTTCTACCAAATGCCCCAATGTGAGGGTTTGGTCATAAGCGATAGCAACCCGTTCTTGGGTCATGGGATAAACCCCGTCTAGCATCGCTTCTAAATGTCCTCGCAATACCGTGACAGGGGTGCGGAGTTCATGGGCAATATCTGCCGCCATCCGTTGTCGCAATCGTTCACCCTCTGCGAGTGCGCTCGACATGCGATTAAACGAGTTTGCGAGTGTCTGAATTTCGGTTGTCCCGTTAACAGTGACTTGTGTGCCTAATGCGCCTGTAGAGAGTGTTTCTATGGCTTGGGTGAGGGAGTTCAGAGGGCTTGATAACGCCCAAGCCAACCCAATGCCTGCTAAAATGGCGAGTGTTCCGCCAATTCCACCTGTGATGGCTAATCCTTGAGATAAACTGCTTAAGAATGCTTCTTCTGCAATCCCTAATGCGCGTGCTTGCCCTTGCCCCTGACCTAATCCCTGTCCTTGTCCATGCCCTTCACCCATCCCAGATGTATTTTCTTGTTGGTGATGGATGTAATCTTCAAATGATGTGCGGGCAATGCTATTCATTGTCCACGCAAATGAGGCAATGGTCACACCGATGACGACTAAAAAGGCGAGTGATAAGCGGATGCGTAAGGTGTTCATCTGTCTGTCCTCATCTTATAGCCCACACCATAGACAGTTTCAATGTAGCTAGGATTATGATTATCGGTTTCGAGTTTGAGGCGTAAATTTTTGATATGCACATCAATCGTGCGTTCATACGGGGCGTATGCCTCGCCTTGCAGATGTTCGAGCAATGCCATGCGACTAAATACCCGACCCGGACGGCTCATCATCAATTGGAGCAGGCTAAATTCGCTTGGTGTGATGTCTATTAATTCGCCACCCCGCTTAACCGTGTGTTGCTCAACATTTAACTCTAGGTCGCCAATGGTATAAATGGTCATTTCGGCTTGCATATCGCCATACGCCCGCCGAAGCACTGCCCGCACTTTTGCCACCACCACACGCGGGCTAAATGGCTTGGTGATATATTCATCCGCCCCAATTTCTAAGCCCATAATCTGGTCGCTATCTTCTACTCGTGCTGTCAAAAAGAGTAGGGGAAGGTCGCTTTCTTTGCGGATGAGGCGGGCGGTTTGCCAGCCATCCATTTCGGGCATCATCACATCTAAAATCACCAAATCGGGCTTTTCATGACGAAAAGCGAATAAGGCTTCTTTGCCATTTTTCGCCGTGAAAAGTGTAAAACCCTCCGCTTTTAGATAGGCACTGAGGGTTTCGAGGATATGGGCTTCATCATCTGCGATTAAAATTTTATATGCCATGAAAAAATCTCCTTCACCCTATTATAAATCATTGAGGTGGTTGCAATGTGTAAGGGCTTGCCATGGCAAGCCCTTGCGAAGCGATTATTTGAGGTAATTTTCAAAGGCAGGGAGGTGATTATTGAGCGAGGCATCGCGCAGGTTGGTGACAATTTGTACCATGTCGGGATAATCTGCGAGGGTGGCGAGCATGGTATCATATAAACCGATGTTGGCGATTTCGGCATCACGAGCGAGTGCGACTGCATCGGTATAGGTGGCGAAGGTTGGAATCTCTGGTGCGACCAATTCTGGCAATTCCAATCCGTAACGGTCAAATAAGAATGCCCATGCTTCCATGTGTTGTGCTTCGGCATTCATCACTGCGCTAACAGGACGTAATTCGCCAAATTGCCCGACGATTGCCACATACACACTATAGGCGTTAAATTCATCGGTATAGCCATCAATCATCGCCGCAATCACCGCATCAGTGAGGGGGAGGTCGGTTTTGGCGGGGAGCAAGGTTGCCCAACCACTATTTTGATATTGATAAGCCGTCCCGTTGCTCATCCCATGATGTGAACCACCATATTGATGATGTTGCATATCGCCTGTGCAATTCGCTTGGCAATTTCCGGTCATATTTTGTTGATTATTGCTGTTGCCCATGCCATTTTGTTGCCCATTTTGATTTTGTTGCGCTTGACCTGTGCAATCGTTTTGGCATGTGCCATCACCACTACCATTGCCACCGCGCCCATTTCCTTGTTGTGCATAGATTGCACTCACACTGACGACCAACAAACCGATAACTAATATTGCGACTACGACTAATTTTTTGTTCATGATATTTCTCCTTGTCAATCACGACTTGTTTTTTAGATTTGTCATGATGATAGGCTCAAAATATGTAGAACTTGTGAAGGGCTTATGTCGAAATTTTAGGGATGACCATCGCATTTTCTGCGCGTAATATCATGGCACGCATCTCATCTACCAATTCGGGTGGTTGATGAATTTGAAAGGGTATCCCTAATCCAGAGATGAATCCCGCAAACCAGCCTAATTTTTGCACATAACAAGTGAGCATTGTGCCGTTATGAGTGGGGGTGAGTTCACCTAATACTTTGGGTACTATGCAAATAATATCTTCATGCAAGCCAAAAAATTCGACCTGAATTTGATATAATCCCGGTGTCCGTATCAACCCTGTTTCAACATGTGCCATTGCATCAAAATCATCTGGGGGCGGGGTAAATAGGTCATTGGTTATCTCTGCATGACGAATACGGTCTAACCGAAAAACCCGAATCTCCTCGCGTAAGGTGCAATAGCCCACCACATACCACCGTGATGACCGATACACCACCCGATATGGATGAAACATGCGTTGGCTTATATCTCCCGAAAATGCTTCATAACGCATATTCACTGCCTGATAACGTTGAATGGCGGTGCTAAACAACCCCAATAAGCCTTCATGGGCAGAGGGTGGTTTTTCAATGCCCAATTCTAATACCACCGATTGCAATAATCCGTCTAATTGCACCCCGATGTCGGTTGGCAACACACGATTTAATTTTGCCCATGCACCTTCAACGGCGGCAGGCGTGTCACTCATGCCAATATGCCGAATCACTTGCAAACCGAGTGCTAATGCCAGTGCTTCTGGGCTGGTGAACATCATTGGTGGCAACCTAAACCCTTTAGCGAGGGTATAATATCCTGTCCGCCCCCGTTCCGATTCTACAGGCACCCCCATATCTTGAAGCATGACGATATACCGCCTCACAGTGCGCCTATCTACCTCTAAACGGTCTGCTAATTCCTTTCCAGAAAGGCTTCCGTATGCTTGCAATAATTCCAGAACAGTTAAAACTCGTGTTGTTGGGTGATACATGATAAATTCCTCACAAAATAGGACACAATTTGTCCTAATGGCATTATAAGATGATTATATCGTGAGATATTGAACACAAAAGGACATAAAATGCCATTTTTGACCATCAACAACAAACCCCTGTATTATGAAATAACTGGCACAGGTAAGCCATTACTCCTCATCCATGCCATGATGCTGAATGGGAAGATGTGGGCAGACCAAGTAGCAGAATTTTCTAAGTTATATCGGGTGATTACGCTCGATTTATATGGTTTTGGGCAATCAAAATTCACCGATGAAAAAATTGTAGACCATGTTGCCGATATAAAAGGATTACTCGATGCACTTGGCATTGAGAAAACCTATCTATTAGGGCTTTCGATGGGGTCTATGGAGGTGATGAAATTTGCAATTCAGTATCCGAATCGGGTCGAAAAATTGATGGTCATCAGCACAGGCGCGGCAGGTTTCGATTATCCCGATAATGCCGAAGATTGGTGGGAATCGTTCATCACGGCGGTGAAGGCACACGACTTTGGGCAAGCCAAAACCATATTTGAGCAAGCCTTTGTGGATGGCAGTCATTATCCTGCCAGCGATGCGTTCAAATCTCGCACTCGCGTCATGATGGATGAATACGATTTTCGCCATTTTTTGGATGATACCTTGTTATGGAAGGAATATCCGATTGACCTAGACGGGTATCAGAAAGTGACATGCCCTGTATTGGTGATGGCAGGGGATAATGAACATCCCCATTATATGGTGGTCGAAGCCTCTCAACACTTGGTGAAGCACTTGCCAAATGCAAAACTGGTTATCATCCCGAATGCGGGGCATTTTATCAATTTGCAACAACCACAAGCATTTAATCAATCGCTGATGGAATTTTTGAAGGGGTAATCTGAATCATCATGCCCAATGAGGTCTAGCACAGGCAAAAACGGCTTGGCATCGTTGATAATGGCAAAATACATCGCTTCTTGCGCCCCGTGAAGATTGCGCTCACCCATTGCCCGACACATCATGTCATATCCATTCAACAATTCGCGGTGATGAAGCGCATTGCGGGGCGCATAATTCATCCGCAACACTTCTAATAACCATACCTGATTATAGATTCGATTCAGTAATTCGCTGGTCTGGGGTTTATTGGTAAGTTGCAACAAAAAATGATGAATCCCAAAGCGCGTATTGAGCATATCACGGACATCCTCATATGTGGCTTGGTCACGCGCAATGGCGATTTGTCTACGAATATGAGCAATCTCGGCGGGGGTGATGGTTTTCATCACCCATTGCATCACCAATTTTTCCAATGTCCCCCAAAGCGTGAATAATTCATCGGCGCTATCACTGGTGAATTGGCGCACGGTTATCCCATAACGCGGACGCTTGATGAGCCAGCCTTCTGCAATCAACAAAGACAACGCATCGCGGGCAGTATTTTGGCTGATGGTCAATTCTTTTGATAATGTGAGTTCTGTCAGTTTATCCCCGCACCGATACACCCCATCACGCAATTGCTGACGAATCGTATCGGCGACAAGTTGGGCTAGGGTAGCGGATGATTCTTTATGGGGCATTTTTGAACATCCAAGATGGATAAAATCCTGTGATTTCGGCGATGCGCTGGATATTCGTCCCATCACGATTCATCACATAGATGAACGATTCATTTTGAATTTCACCTGTAAAGGCGACATATTGCCCATCTGGGCTATAACTCGCGCCCCAGTCGTATCCAACACCATCATAAAGCAGGGTAGGGAAGCCCACACCATTTACAGGGATGGTATAAATTGCGCCGTTGCCCCGTCCGATACTCGAATAAATGATGGTGCTATCATCGGGGCTGAATGACGGAAATGAATCACTCACATCATTTTCGGTCAAATACCGAATTTCGCGGGTGTTCACATCTAAAATTGCAATTTCCCATGTTGCAGAATCTAAAACCGACCCTGTGGTGAAAACAATAAAATTGCCATCGTTGCTATAGCGGGCATGACTGTTGCGATTGCCATCGCTATAGAGCAATTCGGGTTCTCCGCCATCAACCGAGACGCGATACAAATCATGTGCGCCGTTGTTGTTGGTATCGGATGAATAGGCAACCCATTGACCATTTGGCGACCATGTTGCCAATCTATCGCTGACGGTGTTATCGGTCAATTGGCGGATTTCATTAGTGGCAATCGTGAGCAGGTAAATTTCAAAATCGCCGTCTCTATCGGATTGAAATGCGACATACTGACCATCAGATGAGGCGACAGGGTAGGAGTTGCGTGCGCTATCTACTGTGAGCCGACTTTCGGTGTTGGTATCGAAACGGTATAGATACAGGTCATATAAGTCGCTCCGCAGGGCAAAATAAATCAATTGAAAATCTTCCAATGAATATGCTGATGGGGGAGGGGATGGGGTTTGTGTCTCGCGCACACCAACAGGCGCAAATGTGGCGGTGATATACATCGCTTCGGATGTTGTATTATCGAGCGGGGTAGGTGTGGCATCTCCCAAAATAGCATCGCGTGCCGCCTGACTGGTTGGGTCTAGGGTGGGAATGATTGTAGTTGGCGTATTCGATTCTGCTGTCGTCTCTGGCGCAATGGTGATGGTTGGGGTGGGCGCTGGATTGAGTAAATCATCGAGCATCACAAATCCTAATACAGCGATGAGGGTCAATAAACCACAACCAAGCACCCCACCGACTAATAAACTAATGACCAAATTTGGGCGGGGTTTGCGCTTTTTGAGCTTTTTACTAATCGGGTTTTGACGCACAGGCGCATTCATGCCAGATGAGCCTGTTTGTGGGGGAGCATAAATGACAGGCGCATTTGATGGTGGACTAAAAATAACGTTGATGGGGGTATTTTCTTCCATCAACATTGGCTTAGATTGCACCGTCTCTTGTGTGATGATGACACTCCCGCGTTGGGTATCATCTTGAATGAGCAGGGGTTGTTCAATCGCTTTTTCGATGGCGGCGACCAATTCACCCGCATTTTGATACCGTTCTTCGCGCCGTTTGCGGAGACCTTTTAGGATGACCGCCTCTAGTGATGGGCTAATATCGCGGTGAATACTGCGCGGATTTGGCGGGGATGTGGTCACTTGCATGACAGCGATGCTATAGGGGGTATCATTTTCAAAGGGACGGCGACCCGTTGCCATCTCAAATAGCATCACTGCCAATGAATAAACATCACTTCGACCATCCAAAACTTGCCCCTGCGCTTGTTCTGGACTCATATAACTCGGTGTTCCCACGACGCCTTGTGTGGTGATTTTATCGCCAGATTCATTCAAAACACGGGCGATGCCAAAATCGGTGATATATGCCCCACCTGCTTCATCCAACAAGATATTACTCGGTTTTAGGTCACGATGAAGCACCTGTTTGCTATGAGCATAATCGAGCGCGGGCGCAATTTGATAAAAGAGGTCTAAAATATCGCGCTCATCCATCGCGCCGTGTTGGAGCAAATCATCTATCGAGCCGCCAGCCATATAGCGCATAGCGATGAATGGTTGTCCGTCGTGTTCGCCATAATCATAAACAGGGACAATATTGCGATGTTCTAATTTTGCGATGATGCTCACTTCACGCTTAAAACGTTCTAAGTAAGTCGCATCACGCATTAAATGACGGGGCAAAATCTTGAGCGCCACCATCCGATTCATCGAATGTTGCAAGGCACGATAAACACTTGACATCCCGCCCTGCCCGATGACCTCAATAATTTCGTACCCACCTATTGTTTTGCCAATAAATTCGTCAGACATAAACCTTGCCAGTGTGTATACAAATACTAGAGAGAATTATATGATATTAACCGCGCTTCTGCTAACCGAATTGGTTTTTATAAGGATGTTGATAGATGACCACACACACACTATACCCACTTTTGCTTGAATCCCACTTACTTGTCAAAGTATGGGGCGGGCGCAAACTCGCTTCTGTACTCAATAAATCGCTCCCCACCGATGAACCGTATGGCGAAGCATGGGAATTGCACGACCAATGCGCCATCGCTAATGGTGAATATGCAGGGCAAAAGTTGGGCGATTTGCTCAAACAATTTCCGCAAGACATCATCGGCAAGCCGTATGATGCGTCGGTTGGATTTCCCCTCTTAGTCAAATTTATTCATGCCGAAGATTGGCTTTCGGTGCAAGTTCACCCTAATGATGAACAGGCGGCAGAACTTGAAGGCGAACCGCGTGGCAAAACAGAGGCGTGGATTATCCTTCATGCCGAACCCGATGCAAAATTGGTCATGGGGATTACTCCCAATACCTCCCGTGAGGCAGTTGCACATGCCATAGCGACCAACACATTAGAACCATTATTGGTGTATACGGCGGTGAAACCGGGCGATATTTTATTTATGCCTGCCAACACCATTCATGCCATTGGACCGGGGATTGTGTTGTATGAGGTGCAACAATCATCCGATACCACCTATCGGTTATACGATTGGGGGCGGATGGACTTAGATGGCAAACCGCGCCCGTTACACATCGAAAAAGGGGTAAAAGTATCGAATTTGGTCAGCCTGCCCATCATCACACACACGCCGTTGGATGGGGATAACGCGCCGATGATAGAGAGTAATTTTTTTAGCACCCTTTTTTATTCGATTTCTGCGGATAAACCCGCTTCACTCAATACAGGCGGTAAAACATTTCATGGTATCACTAATATCGCGGGTGAATTGACGATTCATGTGAGTGGGGTAGCCTATCCGTTGGGGTTGGGCAAAACGGCACTTATGCCTGCGGTGTTGGGCGCATATACGGTGTCTGGTGAAGGGAAAATGTTGGTCTCTTGGTGAGAAAAATAGGGCGCATCCCATTGCGCCCTATTTTTTAGTTATGCTTCGGGGTGTGGACGTTTTCCATCTATATCATCAAAATTGTATTCTTGGGCGAGCCGAGCAACCACAAATGATTGCCCCGATTTTTGAAAGCGATTGGCATCTTTGGCGATTGCGACAACTGCCCGCCCAGTAAATTCTGGCGATTCTGAATTAGACATATCAAAGTATTCTGCATTGAGCATAACCCCTTCTGTGCGGACTAACCCCGGATATAATGATATAGCCGTGATATGCTTATCGCGCAGGCTATATGCAGTCTCGGCAGTGAGTCGGTCTGCCCCTGTTTTAGCGATATTATAAGCGGGGTTGCCCATGTGGAGTGTCCCAAATGAGATGTTCACAATGAGACCTTCTTCTTGTTGCGACATCATTGGGATGGCAAAAATGGTCGAGACATACGCCCATCGTAATCCTAATAAATTATCATCCCAAAAAGATGCCCCATTTTCCCAAAACCGATGTGATGGTGGGGGATAAGTCCTGCTATGCCACCCCTCATATCCTTTCCAAGCATTATTGACCAAAATATCAAGTCGCCCTGATTCCGCTTGGATACGCTCAAAAACGGCTTTAACCTGATTATCATCATGATGGTCGCAAGAGATTGCAATCCCTTTACCACCCCGTTTAGAAACTTCATTTGCTGTATCTTCTATTGTTCCATCGAGTGGGACTGTTGCTTTTCTTGTGGCACTTGTGCGCCCTGTGATATAAACCGTTGCCCCAGTTTCACCTAAACTGAGTGCAATCCCTTTCCCCACACCGCGACTTGCTCCTGTTACCAATGCAATTTTGCCTATTAATTCGCTCATATTTCCTCTATTGTTGATTAGATAGTAGCAAATGAAAGCAACCCACTATACTATGATATGACTATTTATAGATAATTCGAAAATATGGATAAAACCCCACAACCTTTCTCAATAGAGGACAAACTTAACCCCAAATTACTTAACCAACTTACTCAACCATGCGTGTTTGTTGGTCTTTCAAGACAACATCATGTGCGCCGCCCTCAACAATGCTGACAGACGAGACCAGTGTTAAACGTGCTTTTTGTTGAAGTTCTGGAATGCTTAGTGCGCCACAATTACACATCGCAGATTTAATCTTACTCAATGTGATGGCTAAATTATCCCGAAGTGTTCCCGCATAAGGGACATAGGAATCAACACCTTCTTCAAACGAGAGTTTAGCACCCTCTCCGCTACTATAACGTTGCCAATTCCGCGCCCGCGCACTCCCCTCGCCCCAATATTCTTTCATATAATTGCCGTTCACAATGACTTTATCTGATGGGCTTTCATCAAAACGTACAAAATAGCGCCCTAACATACAAAAATCAGCGCCCATTGCGAGTGCGAGCGTGAGATGATAATCTTGAACAATACCACCATCCGAACAGATAGGGATATAGACACCAGTTTCTTCAAAATATTCATCGCGTGCTTTAGCGACTTCAATGACCGCAGTCGCCTGTCCGCGCCCTATGCCTTTGGCTTCACGGGTAATACAGATGGCTCCTCCCCCAATACCAACCTTAATAAAATCGGCACCTGCATCGGCAAGGAAGCGGAATCCATCGCGGTCAACGATATTACCAGCCCCAATCTTGACTTTATCGCCATATTTTTCTCGAACATAGCTTAGAGTACGTTTCTGCCATTCTGTGAAACCTTCAGAAGAGTCTATACATAGGATGTCTACACCCGCATCCA
>CALDGT010001206.1 GCA_937942935.1 uncultured Chloroflexota bacterium
ATTAGTGATAGTCGTTTCATCTTCAATAGACATAATACTGGGTATAAACTCGTCTATTGATGCCTCTGTTACGCCTTGTTGGGTTGCTAATAAGATACGATTTTCGATGATACCACTATCGCTATGTGCGATAACGATGCCATTTCCTTCTACCAAATAAGCATTGCCTGTTCGTCCAAACTTGAGATTTGGCATCATCTCGCTCAATTGTATTGCATTAGCATGGAAGGCAATCATACCGCCCGTTCTGATTGGGCTGGCAACGATAAAATAAGGGGTGTTATCTTCTGTAAAATCGACCTTACTAAAGTAAAACATCCCTTGTTCCGATTGTATAATTTCCATAACCCATGGTGATTGGTCTAATTGCTCTTGTGTTAGGAAGGGGGCTTTCCGATAAACACTCATCAAGATTTGCCCATCGGCATCTGTGATGAGCATTTCATTTAGATGTTGCCCAATGAGGAGCATTGTAGTGGCTAATCCACGAAATTGCTCTGGGGTTAAGATCGATTGTAAATAGCCCAATAAGGTTTGTGTGCGTTGGCTTTGGTCTATATATGTGCGAATTTGTTGGGCTGTATGATTAGCGGCTTGGCTTTGCCGAGTGAACCACGATTCACTCTCTGCTCTGGTGACTAATAAATAAATGCTGATGCTGATGAATGCTAATGTGGCAAGAGAAGCACTCGCAAAGATGAGCAAGATTCGGGTACGTAATGAAAGAGATTTCCGATTAGATGTGTTCATAAAGACCTTATAACTATGCAAGGGTTATTGTACTTAATGATAAAATGCTTTCGTTGTTGTTGCCACCATGCAATGGTACTAAAAAATCTGGGCTTCTTATTTAGCCATGTGGCTAGTCCAGATGGCTAGTTTTAGGCGCTATACACCTTAAAACCACATAAATGACTGTTGTATCAAGCAGTTTAGATTATACTTAATATAGAACTATTTTGCATTTTTGACATTACAAAATGTTATTCGACACATGACACCAGAGATACCGAAACATGCTCGTTTATTAATTATAGAAGATACACCTCGTGACCAATTGAGTGTTTTGGATGCTATTAGAAAATCTGATATTCGTTGCGATTTAGTCATAGCGGTATCTATAAAAGAAGCTCAAGCTCGGTTGTCTCATGAAGAATACGAATTGATTGTTTGCGAATATCAGTTGCATGATGGCATGGTATTTGATTTGCTCGACACCTCAAAGAATATCCCAATTATTGTTATCACCCGATTGACTCATGAAGCAACTGCACTAAATACAATCAAAGCAGGTATTCATGAATATCTGATTAAGGATATTTATGGGCAGTATCTAATTGCACTTCCAATCATTATACAGTCTGTTCTGAGGCGGAAACAACTCGAAATTCAGCAACACACACAGGCGACCATCACGCTACAAAATGCACAAGCGATTGCTATGATGGAAGAACGTCAACGGCTCGCACGCGATTTGCACGACTCTGTTACACAAACACTCTTTGCGATTGCCATGACCACCCAAGCCATTATGAAGCAATGGAAACAAGACCCGCACGGGGTTGGTGAATCTTTAGAGGAACTACAAGACTTATCGCAGGGTGCATTAGCCGAAATTAGGACATTATTATTAGAACTTCGACCTAGCGCATTATTGGAAGCCGACTTAGGTGATTTGGTACGCCAACTATGCACAACCCTGAAAGGACGGTCTCGGTTGCGGGTTAATTTTTCTTCTCAGGGAAAAGCGAATATTACGCCAGAGGCTCAAGTCGCTTTTTTTAGGATTGCACAAGAATCATTGAATAATATCATCAAACATTCGCGCGCAAAAAAAGCAGATGTTTATCTCTCTCGGCAAACTGGGCGGGTAGAATTGCTTATTCAAGATGATGGCATTGGATTTAATCCTCAAAATGTCCCTCCAAGTCATTTGGGTCTCAAAATCATGCAAGAACGTGCTTCCGATGCAAATATCACCCTCTCTATTACCAGTACCCCTAAGACAGGTACACAAGTCCTCGCGGTTTGGGCGCAGAAAGAAGTATAAATATGGCAGAAAAAGAAATCATTCGCGTATTGATTGTAGATGACCATGAAATGGTCAGACGTGGCTTGAGTTTATTTTTGCGGAGCTTTGAAGACCTAGAATTGGTCGGAGAAGCCACAAATGGAGAAGAAGCCCTCAAAGTATGCGAAGATACCAAGCCAGATGTGATTTTGATGGATATTGTGATGCCCGGCGGAAATGGTATAGAGGCAACTCGCGCCATCAAAGAAAAATATCCTCATATTTATATTGTTGCACTCACCAGTTCCAGTGATATGAGCAGTGTTACCGCCGCTATTCAAGCAGGCGCAACCAGCTATCTGCTTAAAAATATTTCCGATGACCAACTTGCCAATGCAATTCGTGCCGCCAAGCAAGGGCAACGTGTTTTATCTCCAGAAGCGACACAAGCCCTCATTAATGCCGCTACTCGCCCGACAGAACCGAATTATCGGCTGACAGGGCGTGAAATCGAAGTGCTAAAGCTCATGGTGCAAGGATTAAATAACCCAGAAATCGCTGAAAAGTTATATGTTAGTCGGTCTACAGTCAAATATCATATTAGTAGTATTTTTGCTAAACTGAATGTGACAAATCGCTCAGAAGCCATAGCGTTGGCACTAAGGCACGGCTTGATTTGAAATAAATCGTTATATCTATTAGCGTGATTTTCAAATCATGTTACAATCAACATGATGATTTGTTGCGTTGTAAAGGATATGACATGAGAAAATTATTGGTTATTCTTTTGATATTATTGGGATTGGGGCTAATACCAATCACCACCTTAGCACAATCAATATCCCCATTCGATATTCCACAAGCACGATTAAATGGTCTAACTTTACCTGATGGCACACGATATGTCCTCATTTTGCCATATAATAATGCCGATGCCTTATATGACCTCGTGGTGCAAGTAGATTTGCCCAATGGGTCACAATTGGTCAACGCACAACAGACTAATAAAGTTTTTTTTAATGGTGTTATAGAAGATGAAGCAGGGGTACATTTATTTTGGCGGGCGCCAGAAATTTTGAGTGGCGATTTATTTGCGCCATTTGCATTCACACTTGCACAACCACTAGATGCGTTTATCCCTGTCAATGTCACATGGAAAGACTCTCTCAATCAGCTACAATCGGCTCAGATAGTGGTTTCACCAACCACATTAAATGCGGTTGGGCAGGGTGCATCGCTTAACACAGAATCTATAATCCCTGCTGGTCAATTTACTTTTATAGGTGATACAGGTGTCGTTATTTATAGTGGTCAAGATATTCCTGCCAGCGCAATTACTATCCGCGAAGCCAATATAGATGAAGACCCACCTGCCGAACTTGGCGATTTTTGGTGGTGTTCTGGCTTAGAATTACAAGGGGTTAGCGGTGTAACTGTTTATGTCCCATTGCGTAAGCCCCTACCACCATTGATGCCTCTTACCTTATTTGCACAAGTGAATGGGGCATGGCAAATTTCTGAGATTCAAGGATATGTGAGCGCCGATGGCTTGTATGCTGTTTATGACCATCCGGGTGGGATTATTTTTACGGGTACAGAAGCCGAAAACAACCCCACAGAAGCACCACCTGCGCCCCCGCCACCACCTGATAGTGATGGTGATGGTTTCACGGATGATGTAGATTCATGCCCAACATCAGGTAATGCAGGATTTGGTGTGGATGGCGCAGGTTGTCCATTACCACCACCCGATAGCGATGGTGATGGCTTCTCAGACCCGAATGATGCCTGTCCAAATGCAGGCGATGCTGGTTTTGGTATTGGTGGGGATGGTTGTCCGTTACAACCCCCGCCACCACCACCCGATAGCGATGGCGATGGTCGTTTAGATGATGCTGATTCTTGCCCAAATGAGGGTGATTTGGGATTTGGCATAGATGGTGATGGTTGCCCGAATCCGCCACCACCTGATAGCGATGGTGATGGCATCCCCGATTTTGGTGATACTTGCCCGACACAAGGTGATTTGGGACTTGGTTTGAATCCTGATGGTTGCCCCGTTTTGCCGCCACCCGATAGCGATGGTGATGGTGTGGTAGATGGCGCAGATGAATGTCCAAATCAAGGAGATATTGGATTTGGGATTACGGATAGTGGATGCCCCTTTTTACCCACACTCACGCCAACATCTGAAATTCCTGCACCAACTGAGCCACCGACTGCCACATTTACAGCGACTATACCTCCACAACCAACCCCGAATTTACCACAATTGGTCAGATTTAATTTTACCCAATTTACAGTAGTATTTGGGACGACTGCTCAAGCACAAGTCGAAATTGCCGAACCTTTCCCCGCCGATGTGCGCTTATCTGTTCAACCGTTGACAGGGGCGAGCAATATCCCATTCAGCGCCCCGACAGAAGTGATTATCCCACAAGGTACAACCAGCACCAGTTTTGGTGTATCTGCTAATGAAAATCGCAGTGGGTTTATCACCTTACAAATCAGCCCAGTGGATAATCCCAGTTCTATTTTGATTGCTAATGTATTGGTACAACCGCTTGAGTTGCGGGGTGTGATAGTTGATAATTTGCCGATATTACCTGCTCAACAAACCACAGGTAGAGTGCAAATGAGCAATCCTGCTGAATTTGATATTGCGATTCAGCTGGTGAGCAATAGCCCTGATTTGTTGGTATCGCCTGTAGTGATGCCAGCAGGTGCGACCAGTGTAGATTTTAATATCACACCCGTCTCGCAATTCACCGCCACGCAAGCCCAAATTACTGCATCTTTTGGCGACACCGCTATTTTTAGCACACAATCGGTCTCTAGCCCTGTATTTGAACTCAAATCGCAGGTGAATTATCAAATTGTGTTGCCCACTACCATTAGCACACCCGGAGATTATGTAGGCGAAATTGTGTTATTAGACCCCATTTTGCCCACCACAACCCGTTTTGTCCTCGTAACTGATAGAAGTGATGTTGTCGTCCCTGCCGAAGTGGTGTTGTCCGCAGGCATACAAAGCATCCCATTTATATTTACGGTGGTGGATGGGGGGGTATTCAATGAAGATGTTGCCATACGTGCTTTAGAGACCATCACCAGTAGCACTGCTACAGGCACATTCAAACTGCATACTTTGCGTGTGCAATCGGTGACATTTGCAGAACCAAATATCACCGCAGGGTTAACATCATCGGTGACTGTGACACTAAATGCGCCCGTCTCTAGTGGCACAGCAGAGATAACAATTAGTTTGAATAATGCAGATGTCGTCCCCAATTTACCCGTTGTGGATGTGGATGCGGGTTTATATAGCTTACAAATTCCGCAAGGCGCATCTACTGCCCAATTTGATGTAACCGCATCGGCAACTTTGAGTGATGATGCACCTGTTACACTACAAGCTATCTTCCCCGCCGATGTATCGGCAACGACAAGCGCCCAAGCCTTAGCAGGGTTGCGGATTGTTGGCTTTGATTTTGGTACAAACCCCATTTCACCCAATTCAGTTATTGCGGGGACTGTGCGCTTAAATATCCCCGCACCAACTAATACCGAAATTCGGTTTGCGCCTGCGGATTCTGGCACATTCTTTTTTGGTCTGCCACAATTTATCTTTATAAACGCGGGACAAACATCTGTAAATGTTGGTATTCAAACTCCAATGACAACACCTACAT
>CALDGT010001207.1 GCA_937942935.1 uncultured Chloroflexota bacterium
CGCTATTTGGAGACTTGGCTTTAATGAGACAGGCACACAATTAATTGCTCGGTTTAGAGATGGCTATTTGGGGGTGTGGGATACCGAATCTCGAACATTGCTGTATGAATTCGGAGAATCTCAATTAGGATATAAAAACCCTGCTTATGGGAAAATTTATCACTATCCTAATATGCCGCTTAATCCCTCTCGTTATTCCGAAATAGGTATCCTAACCGAGGATGAGAGCAAATTTATCGACCTTATGCCCGGATTCATAACGATATGGGATATTCAAACAAATACAATATTACATAAGTTACAGACACAATCTAGCCCAATAACTGGAAGACCTTTTCGACCATACGAAACATTAAAAATCATCCAATCTACAAATGAAGCAGAGGCAATGCAACTCATTGAATCGTATGATGTGATGAATCGCATTCCGCTTTCGTATGATTCTGATGCACTTCAAATTTATCGTAGTCCACAATTTAATTATTTCATCGGTTTAAGCAACGATTTGCTGTTGGTTTGGGATACAGATGGAAACGAGTTAGTAAACTCAGATTTCACAGCATCTTGCAAGCAGGTGCGTAGTACACAATTAAGTTTGAATAATACCCGTTTACTAGATTACCACTATGATGTTGCTTGTATTTGGGATACAGAAAATGGTGAGTTGCTCTATACAATGCCAATCACAGATTATCAACCAAGCGCATCTGAAAATTATTTTTTCACAGTCTCTAAGTCTGAGGATGATGAAGATAGAGTTTTGAAATTATGGGATTTTAGAACCGATACTTTCGTAGAACTTATCAGGCAAGATGATATTACAATGCCTGCTGAATCAGCAATAAGCACAAATGAAGAATTCGTTGTGGCTTTTGATGGCAGAAATATTTTTGCATGGGATATTCAAACGCAAAGCATCATCACCTCATTTCAAGTAACACATAGCGGTTTCGGAGAATTAACAATCAGTTCTAATGATGAGTTTATCGCATTTCACACATCTTCGGATGTAATGAATAGTTCACAAGACAACCATATTTATGTTTGGGATACAGAAAGCAGAACTCAACTCTATGAAATTGATAAATACTATGAAGAATTTATCAGTTGTTTGAGTTTTAGCACGCAAGGGAAATTCTTGCTAGTCGGTTACGAAGGTATGGCTGATTTGTGGGATGCTCAATCGGGTGAATTTATAACGACCCTAGTAGATGGTTGCCCCAATTTTTCAAATCAAAGCAGGTATTTTAATTATACTGATTCTCAAATAGCCTTATGGGGAGTTTCTGACATCAATACACCATCAACAATCAACGTATTCAGCACAGATTCATTTGAAATAATATATAGGTTCGACTTAGCGGGTGACTTTATCGAGTCTATTGTGTTTAGCCCAATCACGAATTTATTGTTGGTTGTAGTAGATGATATGCTTCAGGTATGGGATACAGATAATGGCATGATGCTTTATAACACAATCATGCTAACCGGAATCCGTTGGGCAGAATTTAACACCGATGGCAACCTCATTATTACAGAAATGAAAGACGGAACTATCCGCATTTGGGGGGTAAATGACAATTAACACACGAAATTCATAAGTCCACCTACTTGAAAATTTTCAAAAAGTGGGATACGATGTTACATGGTGCAAGCTATAAGAAGCGTCTTAAACGCAACACTATCTTTTATTAGAGGAATTTTAACATGGCGAATAAAAAAACATCTGTGATTGTCACTCGTTGGCAAGGTAGTGGTCATCCCACCGAATCGGCAATCACCCGTTTGTTGCATAAAGAGGAATTGCGCCCGTATATGTGGGATGCCAAACCCAACCAGCGACAAGCCGTCCATTCACACGGCACGCATACCGTGTTATATGTGGTCGAAGGTACACTCGAAGTTACATTACCAGATGAAAACCTCCGTGTCCTCCTCCGTTCAGGCGACCGCATTGATATTCCCCCAACCGTCCGTCATGGGACAGAGGTCGGCAATAATGGCGTAAAATGTGCCGAAGCCAGCCTCGCTAATACCAGAGTCAATCTTCAAAAGTAATTTATCAAACGGTAATCATTCTGTGGCGGATTATCTGTTATTACATCCGCCATGCAATACCTCATCTTATCACCCCCAAAACATGCCCTATCACACTATCGAATAGGAAGATTTTTCTTTATCATATCGTCTAAAAGATGGTATTGTATTCAAAAAAATTTTCGGAGGCGTATGTGTTTGTAGAACTCTCAATCAATTTTCTGGTGGGGTTAGTCTCATTTTTATCACCATGTGTATTACCCCTCGTCCCTGCCTATATCAGTTATATGGGCGGACGGATGACCTATTCGGTATCGGCACAGGTGGATATTGTGACAGAAGCAGGTGGCACAGCCAAACTCCGCCGAACAACCGCCATGCGCCTCAGCACTTTTTTACATGGGTTAGCATTTGTCGCAGGATTCACCTTCGTGTTTGTCGTCCTAACCATCCTCGCCACCGCCTTCATTCAACAAATTGGTAGCACCCGTGTGGTAGAAGGCATTATCGGGCGGATTGGCGGGATGATAATCATCTTCTTGGGCTTCCATTTTATGGGCGCTCTCCCTGCCCTATTCAAACAATTACGCAAACGCGACTTCATCATCAAAAATCCCCTCTTTTCACTCGGCATGGGCTTATTTTTCACCATCGTCATCGTATGGGGATTCACAGGCGCAATCATCCCATTTGGGGATGACCGCATCCCGTTATGGTCAATCGCCATATCTGCGGTATTACTCGCCATTTTATGGACATTTTTTGCCATTGGTGGCGCATTCACCCAACCTGCTAGTTTTTGGAATAAAGCCATGAATACGGTTGAACTCGCCCTATATGCTGATACCCGCAAGCAAATGGCGGCGGCTGGCACAAGTGGCTTGGCAGGGTCGGCATTGCTTGGCGTGGTGTTTGCGGCAGGATGGTCGCCTTGCATTGGTCCAACACTCGGCGCGGCAATGACCTTAGCCGCCCAACAAGACGTGGGGACAGCGATTATCCTCATCACCGCTTATTGTTTGGGCTTGGGGATTCCATTCCTCATCACCGCATTAATGCTCGATAGCGCACAAGGCATTTTGCGCCGTCTAAATAAACACATGAATAAAATTAAAGTCGTGAGTGGCATTATTTTAGTCGCTATCGGCATATTAGTCGCCAGTGGTCAATTACAACAACTCAGCACCCGCCTATCGGGGGAAGTCGGTGGATTTTCATATACATTCGATGAATGTGCATTTGGTGTTCAACAAGGCGAAATTGGTGGAGACCAATTAACACGGTGTATCAATGGCGAAAATTATGACGCCCTCAAAGAAGAATTTAAGGCGCGGAATAACAACAATCAACCAGAAGCCTCTTTGCCTGTTGGCGCGGGGTCAATTTTAGATACCGCCAATCAAATTGGTGAAATTGGGGTTGGAATCGGGCAAACTGCGCCCGATTTTAGCACCACCACCCCATCAGGCGATGTTATCCGCCTAAATGACTTACGTGGAAAAACGGTGTTGCTCAATTTTTGGTTTGTCGCTTGTCCACCGTGTAGAAGCGAGATGCCTGCTTTCCAAAGTATGTATGAATCAGTGACCGATGATGATTTAGTCATCCTCGCTGTGAATTCTACAGATTCAAATGATGCAATGGTGGCATTTGCAGAAGAATTTGGTCTCACATTTCCCCTCTTGACCGATTCATCTGGCGCAATTATGGATAGATATAACATCACAGGGTTTCCGACTACGTATCTAATTGATGAAAATGGGGTGATTATTCAATCACAATTAGGTCCCTTGAGCGAAGAAAAATTGATAGACTGGATGTCGGCGCTCGCCTCGTGATAAAACGCCTGACTATCACTGTTGTGAGTGCCATTTTTATCGGCTTGGGATTAGTCATTCTCATTGGCGCGGGATTGCCAAACCGCGCCGATTTTACCGGTTTTCGGTTGCCCAATTCTGCCCGACCAATCGCCCCAGAAATCAACGCTATCGCCCCCTCTTTTGACTCATTAGTGAGTTATCAGGGCAAACCCATCATCCTCAATTTTTGGGCGACATGGTGTGAGCCGTGTTTAGCAGAAATGCCCGATTTACAACGCCTTTATGATGAATATGCGAATCGTGGGTTGGTCGTATTGGGCATCAATTTGGGTGAATCTGAGGCAGATGTTGATGAGTGGCGCGAAAAACTGAATTTGACCTTTCCTATGATAATTGATAACGGGCAAATTGCGGGGTTGTATCGGCTACGCACCCAACCAACCACCTATATCATCTCACCGCAAGGGGTGATTACACAAATTTTTCATGGTACAATCCGCCTAGAGTCTGTGCGCGAGGCAATCGCGCCATTTTTTTGATAGGATGACAACATGCAACAACCGCCCACCAAAAAATCTTTTGCTCTGCGTGCCAATTTTGCTGTTTTGGGGTTAACCCGCAATTGGTTGCGAATTATGCTCATTTTCTTGACGATTTATGTCACATTGCCCATTGCCGCCCCTGTCTTGATGCGTATCGGACTCACTGCGCCTGCCCACATCATCTATACCATCTATACCCCATTCTGTCATCAATTTGGGTTTCGGTCATTTTATTTATTTGGGGAGCAAGCTGTTTATCCCCGCGCCTACGCTGAAACAGGGCTAAAATCGTATGAAGAAATGACTGCCAACATTCCACAATTGCAATTTGCCCCACAAGATGAATTCAAACTCGATTGGGTTTTGGCACATAAGACCTTTTTGGGCAATGAGCAAATGGGGTACAAACTCGCCTTATGTGAGCGCGATAACATGATTTGGGGCATGATGTTGGTCGGTGGGCTGATTTATGCCTTGCCCCCTGTTCGGCGTAAATTACGCCCTGTCCCGTTGTGGTTATATGCGTTTGTTGGAGTTGTGCCAATCGGGTTAGATGGCTTTAGTCAATTACTCAGTTACCCACCGTTCAGCTTTTGGGAAATCCGAGAGACAACGCCCTTTTTTAGGTCGCTCACAGGGGCGCTATTCGGGTTGATGACCGCATGGTTAGCATTTCCCTATTTGGAACTCGCTATGCGTGATACCCGTCGTCAAGTTGAGCGCAAATTATTCAAACGAGGATTAATCCCCCCGCCTAGCCGATAATTTTGCCTTGCATATCAGAGGGGATTTTAACACCCATGAGGTCTAATATGGTCGGGGCAATATTGAGCAGATTTTCACCTGTGATATATCCCCTACCACGTTTTTTCGGGTCATATAAAATGAACATGCCATGCGTATCATGATTGGCATCATCAGGACCTGTATCATTTTCGAGGGTATAATGCGCCCCATGTCCCAAACTGCCCACCGCACGCCACGCTAAATCGCCAAAATACACCATCAAATCGGGCGCGATGCCATTCACTTGAGTATAAACTTCTTGAGGGATAATCACCTGATGATGCAACACTTCGTCATTTACCCCGCGAATGCCTTTGATAGCACTCGCCAATTCATCCCGTACCCCATTGACATCCGCAGGCAGGATAATGCCTTCTGGCTCACGCCCCGCGATATTCAAAAAGATTCGCGCATAATAACCACCCGCGCCCCAAGCCCGCGTCTTTGACCAATCTACTTCAAGCACCTCAAATGGGGTGATTTTGCCCGTTTGTGGATGATTTTTGAAATGTAACCAGCCTTCGCGCCATAGCCATTCATTGATACAAATCCCCCCATCCATCCGTTTAACACCGTGGTCGCTAACCACCAGCACCGCCACATCATCGTCAATCAGGCTCAAAATTTCGCCGAGTTGCGAATCGAGCAAGCGATAATAATCGCGTATCACATGAATAAATGGACTGTTGGGGTCATATAAACGGTGTTGTGGGTCATGATAACGCCAAAATCCGTGATGAATACGGTCTAGGGCAATATCAACGTGCATCAAAAAATCCCACTCTGTGTTCTGGATGGCATATTTGAGCGCCCTAAATTGCACATCGCGCAGGTGCAATA
>CALDGT010001208.1 GCA_937942935.1 uncultured Chloroflexota bacterium
TTTCATCAAAATCCTTACAATGTTGAATAAAAATAAAAAAGGCGAGTAACGCAAATTAACGCATTATCGCCATTTTATTAGATGAGACGAGATGGCGCAATCTTACATGGTTATAGACGGTTCTCTATGGTGCATTACGAAATGGTTTTTAATCCCATTTGCGCTCATCCACGACAGTTCGACCACCGGGTGCAATCACACCATCACCCACAAAAACCACCTCATCTACACGCAAACGGACAGCTTGTTGTGCGAGTGTTTTCAGTTGGTCTGCCAAATCGCCTGCTTCTATGCCATCATTTAATTGTACGCGAATAGTGACATAATCTTTGCTCTCTGGACGGGTGATGATGGCTTGCATCCGTTTAATTTGTGGGAATTGGGCTTTGGCGGCGAGTAATTGATTGGGATGCAAAAACATGCCCCGCACTTTGACCGCTTCGCCACTCCGCCCGAATAACCCCATTAGGTGTTGGGCGCTATAGGGTGGGTTGGGGTCTAATGCGCCTAAATCGCCCGTGCCAAAACGGATGAGAGGATAGGCTTTGTTTAATGTGGTCACAACGATTTCGCCTTTTTCGCCATCGGGCATGGTCTGACCTGTTTCTGGGTCTACAATTTCGACATAAACCGATTCAACAAGGCTAAACCCTTGTACCCCAGACCGCGAATAACCGATGAATCCTAAGTCGGCTGTGCCATAGGCAGAGGTGGTTTTCATGCCATATTCGCCTTCAAATTTGGCTTGTTGTTTTGGGGTATAAATTTCGGCAGAGAAAAGCGCCTTTTTGATGGTTATCATCTCTTTGGGGAAGCCCATTTCTTGGGCTTTTTCGATGATAGTTTCGAGATAGCTTGGTTGCCCAACAAATCCCGTGATATTCAATGCGCCCATCATCATCACTTGTAATTCGGTATTGCCCGGACCCGCAGGGATGACTGTCGCGCCACATGCGCGTAACGCCTCATCTAATAATAGCCCCGCAGGTGTGAGGTGATACATGAACGTATTTAATACCCTATCCCCACGCCCAAACCCAACATAACGAAATGGCGCGAGGTTATACTCTGCCGCTTCTGGATTCAGTGGTTGTGGGTCATAAATAGGACCGGGTGAAATATAAATACGGGGTAAATCGTCAATGGGGATGGTCAAAAATCTGCCAAATGGGGGATTGGCTTGGTGTATGGCGACCAGCGAATCTTTGCTGGTGATAGGGAGTTTCGATAAATCAGCTACTCCCCGAATATCATCTGGAGAGACCCCGACAGAATCAAAAATTTGTTTGATGGCGGGCGCATGGGCATACGCATGAGCGACCAATTCACGAATACGAGTATCAAATGATGACATAACTGCTCCTTATGGTTTTATGGCTATCAACATAAGGGCGCAACATCGTGCGCCCTTTGAGGATTATTTAGAGATGTTCATCCTAACCAGCGTTTGCGCCGTTTATAATGCTTGATATTGCGATAACTTTTGCGTTCACCAGAGGTATTGAGTCCCAAATAAAATTCTTTAATATCTTCATTCTCGCGCAATTGGGCGGCTGGTCCATCGAGGACGATACGCCCATTTTCCATGACATAACCATGGTCTGCGAGTTCTAATGCGGCACGGGCATTTTGCTCGACTAATAACACCGAAACACCCGATTGTTGTCTGATTTCGCTAATAATTCTAAAAATCTCTTTGACGAGCAGAGGGGCAAGCCCAAGCGACGGTTCATCTAGCATGATAAGTTTGGGATGTGCGAGGAGCGCCCGCCCAATCACCAACATTTGCCCTTCACCGCCCGATAAATACCCACTAACCCGTTTGCGTAAATCGCGCAAGCGTGGAAAATAATTAAATACCATTTCTAAATCGCGTTTATAGTGTCTGCCACCTTCGTATGCCATCGCGCCTGTGTGCAAATTTTCTTCGACAGTCTGATGGCGGAATAATGG
>CALDGT010001209.1 GCA_937942935.1 uncultured Chloroflexota bacterium
GATACGGGCGATATCGTGTTAAAATCGACATCCCATAAATCCTTTTTAGCCGATTTGGATGTGGTTGGCGGGCTTTGGCGTTTTTGTGGGATGATAATTTGAGTATCATGAATCTCATCGGTCTCAGTTTCTTCATCCAGCATGGCGCAAATGCCATCTTCTAATTCTAGTGTTTCAACAACTGTTTTAAGCCACCCACCAGCACTCCCATAGCTTAAACCGCCACCTTTTTTGCTATTTGCCATGCCACTGATGTACAGATAATCGCCTGCACGGGTGGCGGCGACATAGAGTAAGCGCAATGATTCGGCTTTGGCGCGTTCCCCATTGAGAAAACTCACCCATTCATACGCAAATGGTTTGTGTGATTCGCCATCATTCATCACCTTACAAGCAAATGTCCCCCCCGATTCGTAGATGAGGGCAGACTTTTCGCTGGTTTGTTTGCTTTGGCTATCTGGGATGAACACAATCCGATATTCTAGCCCTTTGCTGGCATGAATGGTCATGAGTGTGAGCGCATTTCCGACTTCGATGGGTGACTCGCCCTCGCGGATTTCTTTTTCGTTCAAATTGCGCCAATATGCCACAAATTCACCTAATGATAGGGTCGGGTATGCAGTGGCTTTTTCGAGCAATTTTTCGATATTTCCCCGTCGTCTATCACCATCTGGCAACCCACTGAGAATTGCCAAATTATAGGTGCTATCTATGGCGATGCGGAGCAATTCGGCTAAGGAACGCCTGCCCATCTGGGCGCGTAACTGGTTGATGAGGGCATAGGCACGATTGAGCCGTGTTTTATCGGTATCTGATAAATCCGAATTTTCGATGATTGTAAAATTTTCCCATAATGCGCTATCTGGTTGGGTATTTGCCAACAAGCGCAACCCTAGCAACCCATCATCACTCACCGCAAATAGGGGAGAGCGTAATGCCGAGACCAGTGCCAGTTCATCATAGGGGTTATAAACGGATTGGAGCAGATTGATTAAATCCCAAACTTCCTGACGGTCATAATATCCTTTTCCTGCCACAGTGACAAAGGGCAATCCAAACCGTTTGAAGGCACTCTCATATACCCCGATATGGGTCATGCGTTTGAATAAAATGGCAATATCACGATATTCGACAGGGCGATAGGTTTTTTGTGATTTATCCCAAACTGGAATTTTTTCTGTGACCAACCGATGAATTTCGCTGGCGATGCTTTCGGCTTCCCACTCGCGTCTTACATCCGATTTTAGGTCGTTATTGGGTTTATCTGCTGTTTTATTGTTGATGAGGAGCAAGCGCACAGGCGAGAAGGGATGTTGTGATGGGCGGTTGGCTTCCATTGGTTCGCCATATTTCACCTGAAAATTGCTGATGATGGGTGGTAATGCTTCGTTGCGCTGGAGCAATGCTCCAAATAAAGTATTAAACCACTCAATCAAACGCGATTGGGTGCGGAATGAGGTGGTCAAGGCAGGATTTTTGCCATCTGCTGAGACAATTTTTTCTTTCACAGTGGTGAACACACTCACATCTGCACCCCGAAAGCCATAAATGCTTTGTTTATCATCCCCCACCAAAAAGGTCATATTCGCTTTATCACCCCCGCCGAGCGCCTCTATGATGCCCCATTGGGCGGTGTTTGTATCTTGAAATTCATCCACCATCAAATGCAAAATTTCTTTGCCACGATACCGATTGATAATTGCCTCATTTTGGAGCAAGGCGTGTGTCCGTTTTTCGAGGTCATTAAAATCGAGCGATGGTTGTTTGGTTTTGAGGGTTTCGTAGGTAATTTTCACCCGTGTGATGAGGCTATGCCACAAAGGGTCAATTTCTTGGGCAATGGGAGAGATAAGTCTGCTGGTTTCAATTTCGCCTAATTTTTTATAAATTGCTTTGGCAGAATCACGCATTTCTGTGAGGAGTGCTTTAGTGGTTGAATCTGACACTTTTTTATGAAAATTAATATCCGCAATGGCGATGATATGATTAATTTGCGATTCTATATCTGATGATGGGGTGGTTTTGAGATGCGTTAGGCTCTCAATGAGCGATTCCCAGCGTGAATCATCATCATCCCACTGATAAATATTGAGCAATTGCGCTTGATGAAGGAACTGTTGGATATGAATAGCGATAAACTGCGTATATGCCTCATCCTCATTGATGAGAGGCTTGGCATCCATCGCCAACAAATTGGCATTTGAAAGGATATTCCGCACCGTAAACTCGCCATAATCGGAGAATAGACGTAATTCTGGCGTGGGCGGAACTTCATCTGCCAATGCCTCAAAAACAGTTGTGATGGCTTGTTCGAGTAACAAGGTCGCTTCGACTTCATCCAAAACAGCAAAATCGGGGTCTAAACCCGCTTCTGCAAAATTGGCGCGGAGCAAATTGGCACATAATCCGTGAATGGTATCTATTTGTGCGCCATCAATTTCGCCAAGCCACAGCGCCCAACGGTCTGCCCATAGGTCGTCATTATTGGCACGGGCTTGTTGGTAATTGCCCTCTAACTTCATCCGCACACGGTCACGCATTTCATCTGCCGCTTTGCGTGTGAAGGTGATGGCGACAATATGATTTAAGTGCCAATCTGGATTTGCCTCTAACAATGCCAGATAACGCTCAACCAAGACATGGGTTTTCCCAGACCCTGCCCCCGCCGATACGATGACATTTTTTTTGTGTTCTCTCACAGCTATCGCTTGTGCAGGTGTGAACATACTATTCTTCATCCTCATCTATGGCGCGATAATGCCGACATAACTTGCCAAATTCGCAATAACGGGTGCATAACCCATTCGGTTGGGGTTTGTTGGGTTCAACCGAAAAATCGGCTTCACGCAAGGCGCTCAGTTGATGCGAAAGGCGTGTTTTGCCAGTGGTCAATAATGCTTCATGCGATTCGGGGTTGATAATGCCCTTGCCTTTGACATCGGATAGATGCCAAAAGAATCCGCCCCCGATTTTATGGTTTGGGGCAATTTG
>CALDGT010001210.1 GCA_937942935.1 uncultured Chloroflexota bacterium
GGATTCATCGCATGGCTTATCATCAGTGTGACGATTGGTGACGCATGGAGTTCTGCTTATGATGTGGTGGATTTGTTATTCATCCTCTTGGCATTTGGACTAAGTTTTTATCGGTATCGGCATTATTTTTCACCAACTCGCAAACAACAAACCAAATGGGTGATTGCAGGCACAGCTATTGCGGGCATTGGTGTGCAATTGCGAACAATTTTAGTCAGTTATTTGTCGAGTAATGCCCCAGACATTTACCCACTTGTACATGCTATTTCATACCCCCTGAGTCATATCTTGTTATTCCTTGTGCCTTTATCGCTCGTATTCGCCGCATTGCGATTTCGGTTGTGGGATATTGATTTTGTTATTGAGCGTGGGTTGATTTTTGGTGGTGTAACCCTGTTTCTGGTCGCTGTATTTGTATTCGATTTTTGGTTGGCACAAGTTATTTTTACCGCATTATTTGGTGCGGAACAAGCGATGTTGGCGGTGGCATTTGGGGCGGGTGTTTCGTTGATGGCATTTAACCCCATTCGCAAACGACTCGAAAATTTTGTAGACCAAAAATTATACGGTTTTCGATACAATATCAAATCGGTGGCACGAGCAGATGTGAAACCCGAAATCAAAAATCCGGGTGCCTATACCGGTCAATATTGTGGACAATATGAATTATTAGGCGTGATTGGCAAAGGGGGGATGGGGGAGGTTTATAAAGGCTTTGGAGATAACACAGTTGTTGCGGTAAAAGTATTGCCACAAGAACTTGCTAGAGACCCAAACCTAGTCAAACGGTTTGAGCGCGAAGCGACTATGCTTGCTCGCCTTAAACACCCCAATATTGTCAAATTATACGATTCTGGCACAACTGATAGAGGCGCATATTATTTGGCGATGGAATTTGTGGATGGGCAAGAATTAGGTCAAGTTGTCAAAGAAAATAAAGTGAGTTACGAGACTATCCGTGAGTGGCTTGTCCAAATTGGCAATGCGCTCGATTATATTCACCATCAAGGATTGGTGCATCGGGATATTAAACCATCAAATATTATGCTCCGTTTGAACGGAGATAATGAGACTTATACCCCTATTCTGATGGATTTTGGCATCGCACATCTCGATTATGCTGGCACACAACTGACAGGCACAGGCACAATCGGCACAATAGATTATATGGCGCCCGAGCAAATTATGGCGGCGCGTGAGGTAGATTATCGGGCAGATATTTATTCATTGGGTGTGGTGTTATTTGAGATGGTCACTGGGGAACGCTTGTATAAGGGGAGTGCGGGACAAATTTTATTCGCACATCTACAACAACCGCCAACCGACCCGCGTGATATGCGTCCTGATGTGCCTAAATCTGTATCAAGTGCCATTTTGCGGGCATTATCAAAAAAACCAGAAGACCGTTTTCAATCGGCGAGCGAATTAGCGCGGGCGTTGGGTTAAATTGAGTCGCTATTTTGCCAATAATCTAACACACGTTTCCATTCCGATTGCCAAAAGGCTTCGTTATCATGGGTATCAAAGCCATGCACGCTTGCCCATTTATAAAATCCCCCACCACAGCGCCCTGTTTGTTTATTGACCACAACTACACCTAAAATCGGGCGACCATTGGCAATCTCATCGGCACATAACTCTTGTAGGATATGCTCAAATACAGGGGCGCGATGATGAATGGTTGTTGACATAATTTGACGAGCTAAATCTGAATAATAAATAGTCTTGCCCAATTTAGCTAATCCGATGAGGATGTGCTTCATTTCGGCTTTGATTGCATCATACTGAGCATGATTTAATCCAGATTTTGTCATTCTATTATCCTGATGTGTTAGAATATGCACCTGAAAGTTATCATAGCATAAAAGGGATGTTGACCATGCGTATTAGTTTGCAAATTCCGTTTTTCAATTGGGTGAATAATGCGCCAAGTTGTGGCGAAAGGCTTAAAAAGGTTGTCCAACATGCCGAAGAAGTTGGATTTTATAGTATTTGGGTGATGGATCATTTTTATCAGATGGAGTGGGGGACAAACAAAGCACAAGACCCCATGCTAGAAGCCTATAGCACACTCGGATATATTGCCGCGCTCACCCAAAAAGTGAAATTAGGGGTGTTGGTAACAGGTGTGATTTATCGCTATCCGGGTATCCTTGTCAAAACCGCGACCACTGTGGATGTGTTGAGCGGTGGTCGCATGTATATGGGGATTGGGGCAGGGTGGTATGAACGTGAAGCAAAAGGGTTGGGCGTGCCATTCCCGCCGATGTCAGAACGGTTTGAGCAACTCGAAGAAACATTGCAAATCATCAAGCAAATGTGGTCAACGAATGATGGGGCGTATGATGGCAAGCATTATCAACTCGCAGAGACCA
>CALDGT010001211.1 GCA_937942935.1 uncultured Chloroflexota bacterium
TATCCCTAATTTTATAATTTTATTAAATTATATGCCATTTTAGATGAATTGCTCGCTTATCTTTGCATCTGATAGGGTGTTGGGCTAATATTATGACTAATTTTGGCACATAAAAAAGGTTTTTTGCGATGAGCTTTGATAACCTTGTTGGGCAAACTTTAGGACAATATCAACTTTTAGAGTTACTTGGTGTTGGTGGGATGGGGGCTGTTTTCCGTGCATATCAACCCAATTTGCAACGCGAGGTAGCGATTAAGGTGCTGACATCGGCACTCGCTACCGACCCCGATTATATGGCGCGTTTTACTCGTGAGGCGACTACATCTGCATCGCTAGAACACCCACATATTGTCCCTGTTTATGATTTTGGGACAGATAAAGGGGTGAGCTATGTTGCCATGCGCTTGCTCACTGGTGGTTCTTTAGAAGAGCGCCTTGCTCAACGCTTTGCCGATAACCTGCCATTGCCTGCCCCAAGCGAAGTAATTGAATTATTGCGCCAATTAGCCAGCGCCCTCGATTATGCTCATAGTCGCGGGGTGGTGCATCGAGATATTAAGCCAAGCAATATCATGTTTGATAATCGTGGGAGTGCCTTTATTGTAGATTTTGGGATTGCCAAATTAACAGGGATGACTAGTGGACTCACTGGCACAGGCATGGTGATGGGGACACCCTCTTATATGCCTCCTGAACAATGGAAAAATGAAGGGGTGAATGCACAATCTGACCAATATGCACTTGCCGCCGTCATTTATGCGCTATTGGTCGGAAAACCACCATTCCAAGCCCCAACACCCTATGCTCTGATGCACATGCACCTCAACGAAATGCCCACACCTGTGCATCAGACGCGGACAAATTTGAATGAGCATGTGACCAGAGTTTTGCATAAAGCGATGGCAAAAAATTCGCAAGACCGTTACCCAACTATCACCGACTTTGTGCGTGATTTTGAACGCGCCATTGGCAACACCATCAATGAAATCCCGACCGGATTCTTGACCTTTTCGGTACGCAAACAACCGCGTAGCGGGTCTGTTACCCCCAGTCAATTCCCGCAACGCCAACCGACCCCAACTCCGTATGGGATGCCACCGAATCCCCCAACAGGCGGAAAAGTTTGGAATCCGCCAACCCCATACGGCACACCACAACCAACCCCAACACCTTATCCACCACCATACGCGCCGAGTGGGACAGGTGCTTGGTCGCCTAATATGAGCCAAAAGCCGAATAATCGTGCCGCCTTTATCATTGGTGGGGTGGGGATTTTTGCCATTATCGCCGTTGCATTGGTGGTGATTCTGGGGAGTGGCAATGCTGGCGGAGATGGGGTGGAATCGGCGACAAGCACCTCAAATGCGGTGATTTTGCTCGCCAGTGATACCTCTAGCCCAACGAACACCGATATTCCATCGGATACACCATCGGCGACAGCCACATCTACTGCGACGAATACTGCCACAGCAACAGTAACCGATTTGCCCACATCTACCTTCACACCAACATTATCCCAAACAGACCGCGCATTAACCCAAGAGGCGGTGATTGAAGCCACACTCAATATCATCTCATCGCAAACTGCCCAAGCCCAATCGGTAGAAAATACGATTGTGGCGCGGATTCAACGGACAAATATCGCCCAAGCCGAAACTGCAACTGCCAATGCGCCCACCATCACACCTACACCCACAGCGACAGATACCGCAACGGCGACCAACACACCCACCGCCACAAATACCGATTTTCCGACGAATACCGCAACACCTACCGCCACACAAACCCGTCTGCCAACCCTCACCCCGACCAATACCGTTATTCCGCCGACTCGCTATGTGACGAATACCCCAATGCCAAATACACCCGCGCCAATTGGTTTTCCCGGTGGATTGCCTGTCACCAGCAATAGCCAATGGCGACCTGTCACCCGTAATATTGATGGGGTGACTATGGCACTTGTTCCGATTGGATGTTTCAATATGGGGAGCAATGATGACCAAATCGCTTATTCTGTCAGTTCGCTTGGCGCAGATTTTGAAGCCATGTCCGATGAACAACCATTGAATGAGGTTTGTTTTGATGAACCGTTTTGGATTGATGTCACCGAAGTGACCAATGCCCAATTCGATAACAAGCGCGGTGTTGCAGGACGATTGAGCGAATGGACAGACGATAATTTGCCCCGTGTGAATATCACATGGTATGAAGCGCGAGATTATTGTCGCTTGCGTGGTGGGCGTTTGGCAAGTGAAGCCGAGTGGGAATATGCCGCCCGTGGTCCAAACAGCTATTTGTTCCCATGGGGCGATTTTTTTGAAGAAAATCGTATGGCATTTCGAGACAATTCTGTAGCACAAACCAAGCCTGTTAATAGCTACCCGTTGGGTGTATCGTGGGTAGGCGCTGTGGATATGTCGGGCGGGGTATGGGAGTGGATTAACACCATTTATATGCCTTATCCCTATAGCACTTCCGATGGGCGCGAAAATTCAAATACAACTGCCGATAGGGGGATGCGCGGTGGCGATTGGAGCAGTCGTTCTCATTTTGCGCGTGCGACCAACCGCAATTGGTATGCCCAAGATGGCGAATTTAATAATGTTGGTTTGCGCTGTGTGCGCGATTACGAAGGATAAAAAATTTATGACACGAAAAAAAGTTATTTTGATTACAGGCGCAAATGGCGAAGTCGGGCATGGTCTCATTAAAGCCTTGTCTGCTACCCCAGAGGCACTCCCGATTGTGGTGATGGATTTGCGCGGGTTAGATAGCCCAATGAGTGAATTGGTTGAGAGTAGTATTGTTGGCGATATTTTGGACGATAACTTGCTCGATAACCTCACCAGCGAATACGAAATAGATACCATTTACCACCTCGCCGCGTTGCTCTCGACTCATTCGGAATTTCGCCCAGAGGCGGCGCATCGGGTGAATGTGCAAGGCACAATCAATATGCTTCAAGTAGCTGTCGAACAGGCTCGCTGGCGTGCAAAACCGGTTAAATTTATCTTTCCTAGTTCTGTCGCCGTTTATGGAATGCCCAATCTTGCCATCAAACAAACCGTCCCGCCTGTGCATGAAGACCAATACACCAATCCCATCACCATGTATGGGTGCAATAAACTCTATTGCGAACATCTAGGACGTTACTATACCACCCATTATCGCCAATTGGCGGCACATCCCGATGAAAATGGGGTAGATTTTCGTTGTGTGCGCTTCCCCGGCATTATCAGCGCGACTACCATGCCTAGTGGCGGGACGAGCGATTATGCCCCAGAGATGATTCATGCCGCCGCCAAAGGCGAACCGTATGCCAGTTTTGTTCGACCAGATACCACGATGCCATTTATGGTTATGCCCGATGCCATCCGTGCATTGTTAGAATTATCTGATGCGCCAAAAGAAAAACTCTCGCGCAATACCTACAATGTATCTGGATTTAGTTTGAGTGCCGAGCAAATCGCTATGCGGGTGCGCCATTATTTCCCATCTGCTGAAATCACATACGACCCCACCGCAGGCAGACAAAATATCGTAGATAGTTGGCCCACCGATATGAATGATGGTGCGGCGCGTGCCGATTGGGGATGGATGCCCGAATATGATGTAGACCGTGCTTTTAGTGAGTATCTTATCCCAACCATCACCGCACAATATGCCGATAATTAAGGTGATTTGACTCAATGGTGGGATATACAGGCATTTTGCTTTAATCCCACCCCATGATATTGTTTGTTATGATAGTATCCCGCCAGCACGCGGACGGTTAACCGCGATTGCTGATGGATTCAGAATTTGTGCAGAGGGTAGGCGGTTATCTAGCCATGCTTCTAGCTGATTGGCGGCAATAGCGACAAATTCATGTAAGACGGTATTCACTTTCCATCCGATATGAGGCGTCAAAAGGACATTTGGAAATGTTCGCAATGGGCTGGATGATGGTAATGGCTCAACTTCAAACACATCAAGCCCTGCACCAGAAAGATGTTTTTCGCGCAGAGCATCAATGAGCGCATTTTCATCTATAATTGCACCCCGTGCCGTATTGATGAGGATTGCGCCACGTTTCATTTTCCACAGCTTTTCTCGGTTCATCAGCCCTCGTGAATCATCTGATAAGCGTAAATGGATAGATACAATATCAGACATCCCTAACAAGGTATCTAAATCAAAGCGTTCAACCCCATACTCATCTATAGCGGGTGCAGTACCTGTCCTATCCCATGCGATTACTCTCATGTTAAAGGCTTGTGCCAACCTTGCGACAGGTTTACCATGCCGACCATAACCCAATATCCCTAAAGTGCGCCCAGCCAGCGAGCCTCCGATACTTTCTGACCATCCGCCATTGTGCATCTCTGTGGTTAATGGGTAAATTTGCCTGATAAGTCCTAACATTAAGCCAAAAGCCAATTCTGGCACAGCGACCATCGGTTGAGTTGCCCCTCGTCCAAGTGCAACAACAATACCGCGTTTTGTTGCGGCAGTCTCATTAAGATGATAAGCGTGTCCACCTGTCTGTAAGATGAGTTGAACATCGGTACACGCCTCAAAAAATCTCTTATCCAGCGTTGTTCGCTCACGTAGTGTAAGCAGGACATCGTATCCGCTCAGTTTGTGATAGTTATTAACCCCCAAAGGGTTATGCAATATGGTGACATCTGCAAGTTGGCGCAACCGTTCCATCGCTGGAGCAGTCTCCAATACTCCTTCATAATCATCGAGGACTAATAATCGTAATTGAGACATTCTTCCCACTCTCCAATCTATTGTGACTATTCTATCCATACCTACCTTATTGATTATAGGAGCTATACACATCTCATCGCAATTCGCTTGACTCAAATTATAAAATGAGATAAAATTGTCTCAAAATAGATAATGAGGTATTATATTGGATACAGATTCTCCACTTAAAGATGAACGCCGTCTGCATATTTTGGATGCGGCATCCGAATTGCTCGCCATCAGACCCACCGCTTCACTTGCAGATATTGCCCAACATGCCCACATTGGCAAAGCAACCTTGCACCGCTATTTTTCGACCCGTGAGGCATTGCTCATCGAATTGGCATATCGCGCCCTCAATTTAGTGTCTGATGTCATCGCTACTTGCCGATTAGACCAAGACCCCGCACCTGTCGCATTAGGGCGTTTGGCAGAAGCACTCGTCCCACATGGCGACAAATGGTATTTTTTGCTCAATGAACATTTCTGGGATGTTCACCCCGATTTGATACAAGCAGAAGAAACTGTCCAAGCGCCAATTCTCGCATTGATAGAACGCGGTCAAGCCGAAGGCACATTCCGCCGAGATATTAGCCCCACATGGATGATATACATGCTCGACTTCACCCTATTTGCGGCGTGGCAAGCGATTTTTGATGGCACAATTGCCCGCCGTGATGCCCCTCGCCTGATGATAGAAGGATTATTGGGGGGGATTATGACGAAAACCTAATTTTTACCCTAACCTGATACCGTCACCACAATCATTTTGAAATGACCCTTTGACCAGCCCATATCGTGCTGGAGACGATTTTATGTTGTTAGTTACCGAGAGGATAATTTTTGATATGACCACAACAGTTAGACCCATTGAAAATCGGATTGTCGCCCTTGATGTCTTGCGCGGATTCGCATTATTCGGCGTGTTGATGGTGAACATGCTCGATTTTAGCAGTTCTGCCTTACGCGCCAGCACATTGGGGATGCGCGGAAATGAATTAGACCAAATCATA
>CALDGT010001212.1 GCA_937942935.1 uncultured Chloroflexota bacterium
TCGGACGCACCGCAGGAGGCTTGGCATGACGAATAATACATACGCATCGGCGGGGGTAGATATTGAGGCGGGGCAAAAAGCGGTTGACCTGATGAAAGAGGCGATTCGCGCCACATATACGCCAGATGTGTTATCTGATACAGGAAATTTTGGTGGATTATTTGCCGTAAATGCCCTCAAAAATTTAGTTTCACCTGTTTTAGTTGCCTCTACAGACGGTGTTGGCACAAAAACGATGGTCGCATCTAAAATGAATCGCTGGGATACCATTGGTCAAGATTTGGTCAATCATTGTGTGAATGATATTTTGGTGCAAGGTGCGACCCCCTTATTCTTTTTGGATTATATCGCCTCATCAAAATTACACCCTGAGCAAATTGCCACAGTGGTGAGTGGGTGTGCCAAAGCCTGCCGTGAGGTGGGATGTGCATTACTGGGTGGCGAAACAGCAGAAATGCCCGGTGTATATCATGCGAATGAATTGGATTTAGCTGGGACGATAGTTGGGGTGGTAGACAAACCGCGCTTGATTGATGGTTCACGGATTCAAGCGGGGGATGTGGTGCTAGGATTGGCTTCCACAGGCTTGCATACCAATGGGTATTCACTTGCACGAAAAATTTTAGCCGATTTAGATTGGGCGATACCACAAGCAGAATTGAACGGGCAATCTATTGGCGACGCATTACTAGCGGTGCATCGCCCCTATTTGCGCGAAATTCAAGCCTTATGGGATGGCGGGGTAGATGTGCGTGGGTTGGCGCACATCACAGGAGGCGGGATTGTGGATAATTTTCCACGCATCTTCCCTCAAGGTGTATCTGCCCAAATCCAACGCGGGACATGGCGCGAATTGCCGATTTTTGGCATGATTCAGCGTGTTGGCAAAATTGCCGATGATGAAATGTTCCATGTGTTTAATATGGGTTTGGGGATGTTAGTCGTTATTTCTGCCGACCAAGAATCTCATGCCAAACATATCCTACCCGAATTAACCCGCGTTGGCGAAATGGTTATGGGGACTGGTGAGGTGGTCATCCGATGAAAAAAATAGTCGTGATGATTTCGGGCAGTGGGTCAAATTTGCAGGCGATTATGGATGCCATCGCACAGGGTTATATGAAAGCCGAAATTGTGCTGGTGGTGAGCAACCGCAAAGATGCCTATGGACTCACTCGCGCCCAAAATGCAGGGATTCCCACCCTATATTTTCCGCTAAAATCGTATACTGATGTGGGTAAAACACGCGCTGATTATGATGCCGATTTAGCCGAAAAAATAAAACCGTATGCACCAGATTTAATCGTTTTGGCGGGGTGGATGCATATTTTATCACCTGTGTTTTTAGACCAATTCCCCAAACAGGTGATTAACCTGCACCCTGCTTTGCCGAATTATTTTACAGGTACAAATGCTATAAAACGGGCGTTTGAGGCATATCAGCATGGAATAATTGATGAGACCGGGTGCATGGTGCATTATGTTATCCCAGAAGTGGATATGGGAGAGGTCATCGGCACAGTAGTTGTGCCGATTTATCCCGATGACGAGTTACCTGATTTAGAGGCGCGGATGCACGAAGCCGAACATAAATTGCTGGTGATGTGTATTATTAACGTCCTGTATGGGCGTAAGCATTGATTTGTGTTTGTAACTGTCCTGCCTCTTGCGCTGGATTTTGGGCGAAGATAATGCTTCGTGACGCATTGATGAGCAATCCTAGCCCATTTTTTGCCAATCCATAACGGATGACCCCGTCTAAATCGCCACCTTGTGCGCCAATACCGGGTATGAGCAGGGGCATATCACCGATAATGTTGCGTATCCCTTCTAATTCTTGTGGATAGGTGGCGCCCATGACTAGCATACAATTTTGATTTCCATTCCAACTCTGTGCGACATGTCCCGCGACCAGCTGCCATAGCGGTTTCT
>CALDGT010001213.1 GCA_937942935.1 uncultured Chloroflexota bacterium
TATTGAAGATAATCGCAATAGTGGCATCCGCCCTGCTATTTATATCCAAGATACAAAAGGCAATTATGAGGGCTGGCTACTCGGTAGTGTGCCAGATTATGAAAATGCCTATGGTGTTAATATTCAACGGATGGCGGTCGAAGATTGGTTGCCATTGTTATCGGTTGTGGGTGGCACACAAAATGAATATGGGGCGGCACTTTTTAGCAATTTGTTGGTGAATCGGGCTTATGCCTATATCAGCGCAACCCGTCCAGATGTCACCGCCCGCCAGTTTGTCATCGGAGGCAATTCTCCCTTGCTCGATTTACATTGGGATAGCGAAGATACTTATAATCGGCAATTTGGGGTGGGCGCAACAGGAGACCGCGCAGGCGATTATTTCTTCTTATATGGTGGATTAGTCGTCCAAAATGCAGAAGCGGGCATTAATGCGATTGTACCGTATGCGGCTTTTGCCAGTGTTGGCGGAGAAACCGCCATCGCGGGGGTGTATCCACCTTATCGCGGGGCTGGTGGTGGCGGGACAGACGGTGCATTGCTCACCTATGGCAATGACGAGCATGATGTGTTTATGCACCTCACCGGAATTCGCCCCTATGAAGTGGTCACACAAGGCGAAATGCTCACCATCGCAGGGCAAATTGCCCCCACCCTAACATCACAAGTAGATGTGGTTGTCACATCTCCCAGTGGGGAAAAGACTGCATATAGCGCCACTAGCAACCCACTTGGATATTTTTATCATCCTGAATTTGACCAAGAATTGGATGAAATTGGGATATGGACGGTCGAAATCACCGTCACACCAACCAATACCTCATCGGCAGGTGCATTAGAAAATCCTGTGCCAACAGGGAGCGCATTAGGCGCACAAAATAAATCCTTCTCGGTTTATGTGATAGAACCCGAAATACCTGTCTTAGAATGGTCGCGTCCAGAGGGTAAAATTGCCGTCTCTGCGGGTGCGCCACTCAATTTTAGCGTGACAGCACCAAACACTTGGTCGGGATTACGCGGGTATGTGGTGGTGAGCAGTGCATCTCATATTTTGCAAGCTGAATCGCTCACCATGACCGGGCGCACCGCCTCATATCAATATAACCCAACTACACTAGGCGCAACTTTCCCGAATATCGAAACCGATGGGCGTGGAAGTGGTGCTTGGGCATCGGACGTGGTGCGAATAACATTCATCATCACAGGCACAGATGGAGAGGGAAATCCCAATCTCATCGCCCGCACCACTACGCTATTCCACGATACGCTTTATTCTGTAGATACCGAAAGTTTGGGGGAATAAGATGATTCGTGTTTCTCGTTGGATACTCTTTCTCATGATGTGTCTGATATTGGGTACAGTATCGGCACAAGAACGCCCCCTTTATGCCCTGCCCGATGCCAATACGCGCACTGTGCATAACTCAAGTATCGCGCTCACCAGCACAGGGCGAATTATCGCCGTCGCTAATTTCTTGAACGACACTATTTCGTTATTCGATTTACAAGTACGCACGAGTATTGCCGAAATTCCGGTTGGAGATGACCCGCGTAGTGTCGCATTTTCACCCAATAACCAATTATTATTGGTCGTGAATCGTGGCAGTGGCACACTCAGCGTCATTGATGTGCCAAATCGTGCTTTGCTCAACACCTACGAACTCGGCATCTTGCCCTATGGGGTTATCACCGCTAATGACCAATTTGCTTATGTCACGCTACAAGGCACAAATGAGGTCATCCAACTCGATTTCACCACAGGTCAAATTATCGAGCGCATCCCCACCCCGCCAAATCCAGCAGGCTTGGCAATCTGGGGAAATTTGCTTTATATCACACATTTGTGGAGTGGTGATTTTTCGTTGATATACACACCACAAGCCCAAGTCGTCCGCACGATTAGCACGGGAGCAGATGTCAGCCTCGCACAAGCGATTATGATTGACCCTGCCAGCGCCCGCGCTTATCTACCACAAAGTCGGAGCAATGCAGGTGCGGTAGCACTCACTTATGACACGACGATATTGCCCGTTGTGAATGTGGTGGATTTGCGGACGATGACCTTGTTACGCAATGCCCGAATTGCCCTAGATGTCGCAGACCGCCCTGTGAATAGCCCGTTTGCAATTGATTTTGATGCTGTGCGTGGGTTGCTATATGTGGCAAATGCAGGCACAAACGATGTGTCGGTCATCAATTTAGCCACAGGATTGGCACAAGCGCATATCAATGTTGGGGTAAATCCACGCGGGATTATCTTGAATTTAGATAACAGCCTCGCCATCACCCATAATGCCATAGATGGCGCGTTAAGTATCATAGACACGCGCGATTTTAGCATTAGCACGACTATCCCCGTCAGCGATTTGACTATTCCCATTGATGAAGCCATTGGTGCAGAATTATTTCATAATGCCAGCGACAGGCGCATGGGTACAAATTGGGTCAGTTGTGCCAATTGTCACTTTGATGGGCAGTCTGATGGGCGTATTTGGCAAAATTTTGAGGGTGGCGCACGGAATACGCCTGTTTTATATGATTTGCTCAACAGCGCCCCCTATACAGCCACGGGCAGTTGGGATGAGTTAGCCGATGTTGAACACAAAATCCGCACGTTGCACGCGGGTTATGGTCTTATCGAAACGGGTGTGAATCCGACACTTGGAGAGACCAACTCTGGCTTATCTATAGACCTAGATGCGCTGGTCTTATATATGACCACTTTCAAAGCGCCTCCAACACCCATGACCCAAGCATCTGAATTGGTCATCGCAGGAGAAACTATTTTTAATGAGCTAGAATGTGCCACTTGTCATACCGAAACATTGGGCATAGATGGGCAAAATCATGATGTGGGTTCTGATGTCGAAATCAACACACCCACCCTCAATTGGTTGTGGATGAGTAGCCCATATTTCCATGATGGACGCGCCCAAACCTTGCGCGATGTCTTTTTATTAGAAGGCGACCATCAAATTATCGGGCAAATCTCGCTTGAAGAAATAGACGCATTAGTCACATATTTGCAGTCATTACCGCGTTAATGCGTTATAATCTGAAATAACGAAGCCAAAAACGCAGGGGCATAAAAATCTTTGCCCCTGCAATTGCCAATTTTTAAGGTGAATTTATGGATAAAACATATAGAATTGGTCTTTTTTTTGTGTTGGTCTTTATTTTTTCGCTCACAATTATCATCCAAGCCCAAGAAGATGAATCACCAACGGGCAAGATTATTTATACTGTGCCAACGGGTGTAGATGGTAACACCGAATTATATTCCTTCAACGTAACCGATGGTTCAGCTACCCTTATCTCTCCTCAAGATACTCAAAGTGATTATCATCCTATTTTTTCACCAGATGGTGGGCGCATTGCCTTTCGGTCTACAATCGGCACAGATACGGGTATTTTGCGTTTTATAGCACCCGATGGCACAGGGGTCATCACCACAGAAATCACCCGTGTCCTACAACCGGCATGGTCGCCAGATAATTCGCGGGTGGTATTTTTAACACGCAATCGGTTTGACCATGACATCAATATTTATTCGGTAGATAGTGGCGAGCTAACCACATACGATAGCCCACTGATTATCAATATTCATGCCACACCAACATGGTCAGCAGATGGTGAATTTATTTTTTTCACTGCGTATGAACAAGAAGGCACAAACCGCGATATTTATCGGATTTCAGCCGATTTTGATGAATCTACACTCACCAACATCAGCAATTCTCCAGAACTCTCAGAAGCGAGTCCATCTGTTTCACCCAACGGTCTGTTCATCAGCTATAAAGTCGAAACCATCGGCACAAGTGCGGGTGATGTTTGGGTGATGGACACCACAGGAGAAAATGCGCGAAATTTGAGCAATGGCACATTATCACTCGGCTCGCTCGAAACACGACATCTATGGTCGCCAGATAGCACCCGTGTGATGCTCAATGATGCAGGGCGTGGCATTGCGGTTATCAATGTGATAACGGGCGAGATTGAAGAGTCGAATGGCGAAAATCCGGCATGGTCGCCAGATGGTCGTTGGGTGGCATACACACGCTTTAGCAGTAACCGCGATGGCATTGCCTATTCAAATGTATATATCGCCCCTGCCGATACACCCGCCGAAGGCGAAATTATTATCGAAGATGTGTTGTCATCTGGCTTAACATGGCAACCAGACCCAACACTTGAATTTGCGTTGCCACCAACCACTACCCCAACAGCAACCGCCACCGAAACACCATCTGCTAGTGTCGAATCTGTTTTGGTACAGGGTCAAAAAGGCTTATGGTATTTTGATGGATATGCAAATACCGATGTCGTTATCACTTTACGAAGTGATGAATTTGACACCTATTTACAAGTGTATGCTCAAGATAGTACCCTCATCAATGAAAATGATGATTCAGATGGCACAAATTCGCAAATTGTTTCCACATTGCCCAAAGATGATATTTACCAAATTGTGGTTTCA
>CALDGT010001214.1 GCA_937942935.1 uncultured Chloroflexota bacterium
CGGCTATCCGTCCCGGATAAGGGTGTGGGCGTCCCATGCGGACGAAGTGACGGGTAAGCATTATGCAGAAATTCGGCATTCACTTAAGAAAAAAGGACACCCCATACCCGAAAATGATTTGTGGATAGCCGCCACCGCCATTCAATATCAGCTTATTTTGGTAACACGCGATAATCATTTCAATGTGGTAGATGGTCTAATCGTTGAGACGTGGTAAGCAGAGGCGCTCGGTGAGATGATGAGCGCCTCTGTTATATCATGATTTGGCGGGGTTGGGGATGGTGTTAGGGCGTTTCATCGTCTGGGACAACCGCCCACACGCGCAAGGTGTCGCTGGATGTGATAAGGAAACGGTTATCGGGTGAAAATTGGGCATCATAGGCATTTGCATTATAGGTTATGAGAGATGTTATATAATCGCCTGTTAACCCGTTAAAAATATCTAATGTCCTGTCAAACATGATTTGACCACCACCAATATATGAGTCACTCTGAAATACGAATAACCATGCGAAATCGGGTGTAAATGCCATTGGGTTTTCGTTATTGATATAAAAATGATAAACTTCTCGATTTCTTGTAATGTCCCATAACCTAATTGCATCAGCTTCAACCCATGATGGAACATTACCTCTATAATCTTGTTCACGGCTTAACAAAAAGTTTATATCATCACTTATCCATGTGTTTGTAGGTGTGTGAAGCGGTGACATTCTTGCCACAAGGACATTTTGTGAGAGGTTATACAATTGCGAGCGAGTTGCAATGAATAAATCGCTATTAGCATCAAATTGCCAAGATGAATTATACTCTCGTATATCGTACCCACTGGGTATCGCATAAGATTTAATTACAGAATCAGTTAGTGGGTCTAAAATATTTAATACACCTCCCCCCAACACCACACTAGGGTCTGAGTAATTGTTATTGCTCAATGGTGTAGCCTGAATTAGTTTTTCACAAAATGGTTGTGTACGAAGATCAATACAACTATTTATGGGTATGCTTGTAATTAACTCACCTGTTTGGATGTCTAAAAATTCAAGCATGTTATCTCTATACAGGATGATAAATTCATCTGTAATCGCTTTGATTGAATTTTCTCCAAAAATCCCACTCCATAAATTTTGAAAGTTCGTATTGACATCATAAGACCAAACACTTACATAAGAATTTTTAGGTGTGTAAGCAACAAGGATATTATCAGACTGAGACCAGTATAGACGCTTACTAACTTCCTGAAAATTACTGAATTCATACTCTTGTAGGGTTTCTAAATCTATCATCAGTGCTTTATTTGGATGTTCAATACCTATGACAAGTTTCTTATTATCAGGTGAGAAGGATGTAATTCTGTCAAATCCTAAATTTTTCCACGATTTGACAATTGTACCTTGTTCTAAATTCCATAAAATCAACTCATTTCCAATAGTATGAGATGAAATCATCCACTTGCTATTGGCACTAACTTTGAACCTATCAATGGCATGTTGATATTCTGGAAACTCAAGTTCTTCGATTCTTTCTTTGCGATAAAGCCTTCTATTATCTGTTCCAAGTAAATTGTTATCATTCAATCCAATGATATATTCTGATGAATGTTCAATAGGAACATCATATTGGGTGAATGGATATTCGTCAATTTTTATTATACGATAAAAGCGATCTCCTCTGGTTATAAGCAAACTGCCATTATTTAATTGTTTAGTTGTTAGTGTGAACTCTTGACCATGATACGACACATTGTCAGCAACATATTCTTGGATGAATGTGCGTGTTTCAATATTCCAGATTTTTATAATTCCTTCGTCAAGAAGTAATATGTTTTGACTATCTGGTGTGAAACTTGAATAATATATATATTTTGTAACTGGTATTGTAGTGACTCTTTCCCAAGATATGGTATCCCATAAATCAACATACCATTCACTCGCATCATCGGAAAAATTAGGAATGAGCAAATAACGCCCATTGGGACTATTTGCTATAAATGAGGCATATTCTTGAGTAACAAAATCATTAGTCTCATAGACTGCCTCTTGTAATTTTAACTCGCAAGTTTCGGTATCCCAAAGCCAAAGTACAGGGTCATCTGGTGATGCCATAGCAGGGTTAAAACCTTCGTATGTAAACCAAGAGCTATCTGGAGAAAATATGATGTCAATTGGTGATGACTCCACACCAACATGACATTGCATAAAATTATCAGGGTTCCCTGTTTTGTGTGTCAAAAAAGTCGCTGTTTGCCAGATGCGAATATCTCCAAAATAAGTTGCTACCGCTAAAAATTTTCCATCTGGGCTAAATTTAACCACAGTTGATGAGGCATCTTCTATTTCATGTAATATTTCATGTGTTGTGGCATCGCGCACGAAAATTTTTTGACCATAAGGGCAATCTCCCCAAGGGCAATCATAGAAAGAATCAAAACTCACATAAATATTATGTCTCGGCGCATATACAATGCGGGGCGAAAAATCATGCTCTTTCACCCAATAGCTAGGCATATCTTCGTCCGTCATATCATAAATCCATGTGCCACCTGTGGCGGTGATAGCCAACTGTGAACCATCTGGCGACCACGAAAAGTTGCGCGGTGTGCCTTTCGATAACACCTGAATCATCTCCAATTGACTAGCATTTTCGGGGGTGATGGGCGGGTAGGGGATGGTATCGCCTTGTGCGGTGGTTATGGATACACTGAATAGCAACAACAGACTACTGATGAATATGGCGACTATGGTTTTCATGAATTTCTCTCCCTAAAAAGTAGATATAGCCAGACTATAACGAAATAGTTTTAGCCAAGCTAGAGTTCTGATATAATCGTAGGGTAATCACCGATTTATCCAATGACGGGAGCATCACCTATGCTGACGGTTAAAGAATTGCTCATGGAAAAAGAAGTGTTCATTGGCGATTATCATGTCGAAATTGCCCGATGGTCAAATAATCAGTGGAATTCAACTGTTCCACCTCTCTATGCCATCCTCACCGATTTACGCCTCATTTTGCAACGGCAAGCCCTCAAAAGTCGTGAGCCAGCCGTCATTCCCACCAATTATATTATCCATATCAAGCCATTCATGACACAAACCCGTCATGGCGTGGTGTTATCGCTCAAGAATGACCAAAAAATCGCCATGTTCATCCCCACACATCAACGTCAAGACATCATGCGGAACTTGCGGACAGTGGCGATTAATGCCATCCGAAGCGAAAAACGCTATGACCTGCCATTTAATGCCGATGCACTAGAAAAAATCATTGACCATATCAAACAGATATAAAAAAAGAGGTCGCTCGTGGGGAGAGACCTCTTTTTTTCTACGACGTTTGTGAGGATGATTTTTCTCTGAATAAATCATCCCATATTTGGACGGTCAAACCCCATATTGCATAGATGATAGCGCCCTGAAACCATGTGATGAGAATCACCAGCGACCAGAATACCCTCGCTTGGTGAGTGATTTTTTTATTCCGTCTCACCATCAGTAGAAAAAATGCGGTTGATGGAATCCACACTAAAACAAAAGGAAGAATGGCACTAAGCGGTGGGTTCATGAGGTACACCACTCAATACTGTTGGTCTTGGCAGAGATATTTGCCAGATGATATTCCAAATGACATAGCCGAATGCGCCCACAAACCAATAGACTAAAATCAAAATTGACCAAATCGTCTTTGCCGATTCGCTGATTTTATCATTTTGTCTGACCATTCGCACAAATATAACCGTTGTAGAAAGCCACAGGAATGCTAAAAATATCCCAAGTGGTGTTATTGGGATAATGTTGGGATTCATCAAATATCTCCTTATCAAATTTTGCATTAAGTTTAATATGATTATAGTTGATATACCTTTTTCATATTCCCCCAGTATTTAGGTGAATAAAAAAGGACGACGTATCTTTTGATACTCGTCCTTGATTTAATTTATGGATTAGTTGGATTAATTTTACTCGCCAAATGCGCCATCGAGTTCTGTGAGAACTGTTTCTAACTCTGTCCCGATTAGATAATCCACAATTCCTTGTGGGAAGGCGCTCAACCCGACAGTCGTTGGCATTGTATCGCTACCATCAAAGCGCACTACAGTGGATTGCAATAAAATTTCGCCCAATGGACGGTAAGCATCGCTATAGGCGCGTAAATCTGTGGTGAGGTGTGGCGCGAGATAAATCCCTTGTGCCATAGAAGATGTGAGCGAATCGGGGGTGCTTAAAAACTCCATCACCAGACGGGCTTCTTCGCTGGTGCTATATAACCCATATACCTCACCGCCAACTAGCGCA
>CALDGT010001215.1 GCA_937942935.1 uncultured Chloroflexota bacterium
ACCATGCGGGAATCGGCGGGGCGGTTTAATACCCCGTCGCAAAAAGCGCACCATCGGAAAAAAAGGTGCGTCCATCGCGTAATTTCCCCCCAAATGGGGTATTTTCGGCATGAATCACATCACCAATCACATGCCCAATCATGCCGATTTGAATCGCGTTTTGCAATGCTTCCGCCACATCATACGGCATAGAACCTTTATAACGGGCTTGTTTTATCATGGCGCGACGTTCAGATAAATCATCTGTCGCATAAAATGCGTCTAGGCACAGGCGTGTCACCCAACACGGGTCACTATCAAAATCGTGAATCCGTATTGGATAGCGGGTGATGAGCGTCACCTCTACCCCATTTTCTGCGAGTGCTAAGGCGGTTTGTCCCGCGCTGATACCGCCACCAATCACCAACCAGCGCCCATTTTGGATTTTTTGGCGCGAAAAATGCTCATCCAACACATGATGAATCGGCATATCGGCTTGCACCCAATCGGGGATGAGGGGGTTATCACTCACACCCATCGCCAATAACACATTTTGCGCGTCTATCGGCTCATGGTCGGTATGAATCCGCCAGCCACCCACAATTTTTTCCATCCCCCGCGCAGAATCCTGAACATGACAGCTTTCTAATCCGAATCGCGTAATCAATGAATCGCTATGGGCATTGAATAACGATAAGGCGGGACGTTCATAGAGTGCGAGTGGTGGCGGATAGGTGATGCCTACCGTTTGGGTGAATGTCCGCAGATGAAACGGGTCATCATGAATGTGATGCGCCCCCGGTGAACGCAAATGCGACATGCCAACATTGGCGGTGATATGTTTCCATCGCCCTAGCAGATGCGGATGCGGGTCTAATATCGCCAATTGCGCGTGTGGGATGCGATGTTTGCGGATGAAATGCAAGGCGTGGGTTGTGCCGTGTATCCCCCCGCCAATGATGAGCCAATTTTTCATAGATTATTCCTTCTTCCCGCGCAACCATCCCAGCGCCATATCTGCCAATTTACTAATATCCGATTTTGGCGCGTTTTTGGCGATGGTCGCCTCAAATTGGGCTTGAAGCATGAGTGTATCGAGTCCGCCATGTTCGGCAATCACCACAACCTGCGAGATAGGCGCAGAATCGCCCCATGTGCGCCCCCAAGTGATGGATGCACGTTTGCCCACCACTTGCAAAATACCCATTGTATCGGGGTCATCCAACAAATATAAAATCCCTTTGGCACGATACACCGTCTTGGGTAGGTTATCTACCAGACGGCGCACAGCGCGGAGCGATAATAATTCTGTGGTTTGCCAAGACCAAGTGCTAAATATCAGGCTATGGTCATGATGATGATGGTCGTGATCATGATGGTCGCCTTCGGCATGGATATGCACATTTATAGATTCCCGATGCGCCAATTTTTCATACGAAAATGTCCCCTGCCCAAGCAATAATTCCATCGGCACATGCCCAAATGTGGTCTCTAATAGGCGTGCATTGGGGATGATTTTATGCGCCCATTTTTTCACTTTTTCGAGGTCATCTGGTGTGACCAAATCCACTTTATTAATCACCACAATATCCGCCGAGCCAACTTGTAACACCGCCATCGTTTCGTTTTGGCGTTCTAAGGTGAGGATTTGTTCGGCATCAATCACCGTCAAAACGGCATCCACCATAATCAATTGACTGAGCGCGGGTTGGCGGAACACCATCGCAATTTCGAGTGGGTCAGATACCCCACTGGCTTCGATGATAATATGGTCTGGGGGAATTTCTCGTTGGGTAATTTTGACCAACGCGGCAATTAAATCCCCGCGTATCGTGCAACAAATACATCCATTCGACAGTTCAATTGTGTCTTCTTCTCGCGCTTCGACAACCAGTTGTGCATCAATATTCACCGCGCCAAAATCATTCACCAACACCGCCACCCGCAACCCATGATTCGATTGCAACACAAAATTGAGCAAGGTCGTTTTGCCCGCACCCAAAAAGCCTGTTAAAATGGTGACGGGAATGGGATTTTGTTGTGACATCATTTTTCCTTTATCAATACGGACACGATAAATCATGTCCACAAATCACTTATCATCATCATACACGGACACCTTATGGATATTCAACTCGAAACACGCTTGGTACTACAATTACAAGAAATCGCCAAAAAGCAAAACCGCGATATTTCGGATTTATTAGTAGATGCCATCGCCGAATATGTGGAACGCCAAACCGATGAAACTGCCCTTCGCGCTCATGTGCAGTCTCTCATCAGCACGCATAAATGGCTTTTGGACGAATTGGATAAACGTTAATGGCAGAAATTCGCTATTTGAATGTGGTGGAACTCATCATCATCAATGAAGAACTCATCGGCGGGCGGTCTCAGTTGCGCGATGTAGATTTGCTCGAATCGGCAGTATTACGCCCCATGACCAGCGCCTTTGGGGAAGATGCGTATGCAACTATTCATGATAAGGCGGCGGCACTGTTCCACTCCCTATCGCGGAATCATGCCTTTGTGGATGGCAACAAGCGCACATCGGTATTAGCGACTATCTTATTCTTGGAATTAAATGGGTATACCGTCACATGGAATCCAGAACAGGCGCTAGAGTTTGTATTGCAAATCGCACAAGGCACTACCGATTGGGATGTTATCTCAGCGTGGTTGCAAACCAATAGTCAGCCACGCTAAATTGGGTCTATATGCGATTCTGCCCATTTGTTATAATTAGGCAAAATTGATTAGTCAATATTGACTATTAAAGGGAGATGAAAAATGACAAACTTTTTACTTCAAGCCCATTCGGGTGTACGTTGGTTGGTGGTCGTAATGACGGTTGTCGCATTTGGTTGGTTGTTATTCCGCTATTTGCAAAATCAATCGTATGACAAGCGCACCCATATCATCATGGCATCATGGGCGGGATTAGTCGGGTTGCAATGGATACTCGGCATCGTGTTGATGTTGGTACTCGGCACATTCACAGGAATGCAATGGTCACACGCAGGTACAATGACACTCGCATTAGCCGTTGCACATACTTATGTCGCCCTCAAAAAGCGCCCCGCTAAAGTGCGGTTTATGGGCGGTTTGGCGAGCATCATCGGGGTGATGGTGTTGGTATTTGTGGGTGTACAACTGGTCAACGGTTGGGCATAAAAAGTATAGATGAGTCGGGCAAACAATATGCCCAACTCATCCTAAAACCATCTAACCATGCTATAATTTATCAAAATAGCTATGGATGGGTAAATCTATGAATACCTCACTTGAACAAGCAATTGATATAGCCCTAAAATTATCACCCCAAGAACAAGCGCAACTACTTGAACAAATTGCATCTCATTTGGCAAATCAGGTTTTACAACAAACGGCATTATCCAATGAAGAATCACATTGGGGTAAGAAGGTATGGGCAGTTTTAGAACAATTAGACACCAGCGATTGGGTAGATATTGATGACCCTGTTGAATGGGTTAAGGAACAACGTCGCCAAAGCCAACCTAACATTCATTTGGGTGATGAGTCATGATTGGGGTTGTGAATAGTAGTGTTATTGTGCGCCTATTTCGTAAAGATACTGTTGTTCAACAATGGTTATGGGCTATGGAGCAAATGCAAAAATATCGGCTAAGTCGTGGGATAGAGATGAATGATTGCCTCATTGCATCGGTGTGCGCTCGTTTACAAATCCCTATCTATACCCACAATATTAAGGACATGCAAAAAATTCTGCCAATAAGTCTAGTGATTCAACCTATAAACTGAGATAAAAATACCCATAGGATGCACATGAAACTAATCACAACTAGCCCAATAGATTTGCAACTACACACCATCCATAGTGACGGTGCATGGACACCAGAAGGCTTGATAGACCATCTCATCGCAGAAGGGTTTGGAACAGCCGCCATCACCGACCATGACCGCGTAGATATGGCGCTTCCGTTCCAAAAATTGGCACAAGAAAAAGGCTTTTCGTTGCTCACAGCAGTCGAAATGAGCGCCCATTGGCGCGATGAACCCGTAGATTTGCTGTGTTATGGATTTGAGAAAAATCCTGCCCCATTACAAGCAGTGGCAGATGACTTGCTTCATCAACAACAAACCAATATCTGGGAGACAGTTAAAAATATCGCACAACAAGGATATTCTTTATCGGGTGAGGATGTGCAAAATATTGTTGACCAACCGTCCGTTCAGCAACCGCATTTATTGGTGAAATTGGTCAAACAACACGGATATGAAACCCCTACCCAATCCGCAGGCAGGTTATTGGTTGATGCGGGGCTAAAAATTGTGACTGTTGGAATTGATAAGGTGGTCAACGCCACACATCAAAGTGGCGGGGTATGCCTAATTGCACATCCGGGGCGTGGTGATGGTTATGTCAATTTTGATGAAGCATTACTCGACCAATTACGTTCAGAAGTGCCGATTGATGGTTTTGAGGTACATTATCCTAAACATTCGCCAGAGCAAATTGCGATGTACAAGGCGTATGCCGAAAAGTATGACTTGTTCACCAGTGCGGGGTCAGATTCGCATACACCCGATAAACCACCTATCAAATATCTCGCCGAATCGTGTCGTAAATTATTAGAACGACTCGGCATTGAATTGGTTTCGTGAATAAAAAAGGGACGATATACGGCTATCGCCTAATCGTCCACTACAGCATATCTAATCTTTAACCGCGCCGTTGGGCATCCATCACCGCAACTGCTGTCATCGCCACAATATCATCTACTTCTGCGCCCATTTGCAACACATGGACAGGCGCACCGAGTCCTAATAACACGGGACCAATCGCTTCAACATCACCCAAGCGTGAAAGCAATTTATAGGAAATATTGGCAGAGTTCAAATCTGGGAATACCAACACATTGGCATCTTTAACCATGCTGAATGGATAGCGATGGTCAACAATATCGGCAACTACCGCAGTATCCGCCTGCATTTCGCCATCTACGATAATATCGGGGCGATTTTTGCGGATAATATCTACGGCTGTCGCCACTTTATCAGATGATGGATGACGAGTATCGCCAAAATTCGAGAAGGATAACATCGCCACACGCGGGTCAATTTCAAGCGATTTGGCAAAATCGGATGCTAAAATCGCAATCTCGGCTAATGTAGAGGCATCTGGTTCAATATTAACCGTTGTATCTGCAAATAAATACACCTGTCCTTTGGCAATCATCAAATACACACCACAAACATGCTTCACATGCGGGACGGTGTGGAAGGTTTGAAGCGCGGGGCGGATAATTTCGGGGTAACTATGTTCGACACCAGCGACTAACGCATCGGCTTCGCCCATTTTGACCATCATCATGCCATATTGGGTGCGTGTGCGGAGCAAATTCCGCGCCAAATTAAGGTTCACACCTTTGCGTTTCCGCATTTCGTGGAATTCTTGTGCAAATTTTTCGTGATGTGCCTCATCCAACAATGGGGTAAGCACCGTTGGGTGAAAATCTAAGCCCAAATCGGCAATCATTTTATTCACCACATCGGGGAAGCCGAGCAAAATTGGTTCGGCAATGCCTTCTGTATATACCTGATAGGCGGCGCTGATGATTTTGTGATTTTGTCCTTCTGGATACACCACGCGGGTTTTGCGCCCCATTTTGGCATGTTGGATGATGTTGCTACGAACAGCGCGACCTTGACCTTGCCGAGCAATGAGCATTTGACGGTATTCATTGAGGTCAATTTGACGGCGTGCCACACCACTCTTCATCGCGGCTTCGGCAATTGCTGGCGCAACCCACAACAACACACGCGGGTCTAATGGTTTGGGAATGAGATATTCGCGCCCAAATTCGAGCGTTTCGAGTCCATAAGCACGTAAAACACTTTCTGGGACAGGTTCATGAGCCAATTGCGCTAAGGCTTTTGCCGCCGCCATCTTCATTTCTTCGTTGATTTGGCGTGCATACACATCCAACGCGCCTCTGAAGATGAATGGGAAGCCCAACACATTATTAATTTGGTTGGGATAATCGCTCCGACCAGTGCCTGTAATCGCATCTGGGCGGACAGCGAGGGCTTTTTCTGGGCGAATTTCGGGTTCTGGATTTGCCATCGCAAAAATGAGGGGATTTTCTGCCATATCTTTTATCCATTCGGGTTCAACTGCGCCCGCAACCGATAACCCAAGCACCACATCTGCACCGACTAAGGCTTCTTGCAGAGTACGGACTTCGCGCTTGGTGGCAAATTCGGCTTTATATTTATTCACACCATCACGCCCGTCCCAGATTGCGCCTTTAGAATCGAACATGACAATATTTTCGCGCTTAACACCGAGCGCCACATAAAATTTTGCACAGGCAATCGCGCTTGCGCCTGCACCTGTCACGACGACTTTGAGGTCGCTAATCTTTTTACCTGTGACTTCGCACGCATTCATCAACGCCGCGCCAGAGATAATCGCGGTGCCGTGTTGGTCATCATGAAAAACAGGGATTTGCATTTCTTCTTTAAGACGTTCTTCGACTTCAAAACAAATGGGGGCGGCAATATCTTCAAGATTAATCCCGCCAAAGGTTGGTTCTAAGGCTCTACAAACGGCAATAATTTCATCAGCAGTTTTGGCTTTAATTTCAATATCAAATACATCCACATCGGCAAATCTCTTGAACAGA
>CALDGT010001216.1 GCA_937942935.1 uncultured Chloroflexota bacterium
TGAGGATAACATCGGGATGAAATACTTTGCGTGTGATGCGCCACGGATTAATGTAAATTAGTGGATCGCTTTGAATGACGAAACTACCATGCCCAAGCCATTGAATATTATCTATCATCTTATAAATTCGATTCTATTGTGAGATACACTGCCTAATTTAACGTAGATTTGGTGAGAGAACAATACAGAAGATATTGAATAACAGGTGTGGTTTTGCGATAAGTTCGCTATAATAAATGTATTCACAGTGTCATCTAGCTAGGAGTTTTGATGATGGCAAACTCGACTAAATTTTTAATGCTTTTGGGCATTCTAGCCCTTATTATGACAGGTTGTTTACAAGAGACCAATGAGGCAGATAATAGCATCTCGCTTTTGGCATCCCCATCGCCAACACTTGGCTCATCTGTGCCATCGTCTGAAGATATTGTATCAAATCCTGTGGTGGCACAATCGGTAACAGGCAATCAAGATGCCCAATCTGTCCCCAATAACGAAATTTCGGCATTTAATGGTGTTTCTGCGCCACAAGATACATCGCAACAACAAGCAGTTGTTGCAACCGTTGCTGTTGAAGAACTTCCGCAACAAAGCCAATTAGAGGCGGGTTTAACCCCGACCCTAGACCCGCTATATGCGCGTGCCACACAAATTATTTTAGAGCCGACTTATACCTCAATTGCACAAACACAAGCGGCGCTCAATTCTGTGCAACAATTGCCGACATTTACCCCAAGTGTGCAACAACCTCAACAAATTGTTCCTACTTTCACACCGCAACCGACCCCATTTATTGCTGGTTCTGATTGTGTGCATGAAGTGGTGCAAGGCGAAAATCTTTTCCGTTTATCCCTTAAATATGGGGTGACTGTGAATGATATTGCGCGTTCTAGTGGGATAACCAATATCAACCTCATCCTTGTTGGTCAAAAATTGACCATCCCCGGTTGTGGGACGACAGGGGTAAGACCACCTGCGACCTCTTTCCCAACCCAATCGGCGAACCTTGCCCAAGTGAGTTCTGCAACCACTCCTGTAGCCAGTGCGGGTGGTGTGACACATATTGTTCAACAAGGCGAAACTCTATTTCAAATTTCGCTACAATATGGTGTCCCTGTGAATAGCATTGCGGCGCGGAATGGTATTAGCAATATTAATCTGATTTACATCAACCAAGAATT
>CALDGT010001217.1 GCA_937942935.1 uncultured Chloroflexota bacterium
TGATAATGACCGTTTTAAGATGATTTATGGCGAAGATGCCGTAGAAGTCGAAATTCACTAGGAGCGAAATGATGATAAATACAAAAACACCGATGCGCTCTGGTCAAATTCTGAAACGTATTCTCATCCTTGTTATTATTGCCATTGCTCTCGTCATTTTTTCGTATGGGTGGACAGTCACCGATATTGATTTGGCTGTCCCACAAGAAGCCCAACGCCAACAAAATGTAGGCAAAGCCTTGCGCGAGTTACTCTCGCCGAATGTTTTTACACAAGATTATGAAATTGCCTCTTATACAGCTAATTTTCGGATTTCATGTTCTGATGACGAAATCATTCAACCAACCACACCATCCGATGAACCTTATATTGTCGTAGAACCGACCTGTGGGGTAGGTGATGAGACTGTCACGGTTTATGGTTATAATTTCCCGTCCAATGGTTTGGCGCGGATGAATTGGATTGGGTTAGATGGTGAACGCCGTATTCGCCAAGTAGACGGCACAGACGAAGATAACTTTATTGTGGATGAAGACGGCACATTCGCAGTCGCCATTCAAGTCCCGCGCATTCGCGGTACAACGGGCGAAGTCCATACCATCGAAACACAAGGGCGTATCCCTGTTGGGTTGCCCCGCTTTAGCGATACAACTAATTTGGTCATGGAAAAGATGATAGAGACCATCTTTTTGGCACTGATTGCTACTGCTGTCTCGATTTTACCCTCAGCTATCCTCAGTTTTATGGCGGCACACAACCTCATGCGCCCCATCCGCGCTCAATTTGGCGGGTTGATGATGAGTTTTGTGTTGTTACCTGTCGGATGGATTTTGGGGGTATGGTTACTAAACCCTATCGGTCAATTTGCGTTTAATTTAGGTAGTGATAATGCCTTAGTTGCGCTGGGTGCGGTGATTGCAACGATTGTTGTCTTGATTGTGCTTTTGCCAACTATCAACGTCTTTAAGAACCTGATTCCTATTGTTATTTTGCGCCGACTGGTGAATACAATTCTCATCACAATTGCCATCATCTTCGTTGTTGGATTAATCGGTGGGTTGGGGGAATTATTCAAAAATTCGTTCCCTCGTGGCACATTCACCAACATCTCGACCTTTATTGATGATAT
>CALDGT010001218.1 GCA_937942935.1 uncultured Chloroflexota bacterium
AATTGGGATTAGTTTCGAGCGACTTGTTATAATCTGCCAATGCGCCCGTAATATCCCCGCCGTTTTTCTTCGCCAAGCCACGATTATAATAGGCATCGGTGTAATCTTCTTTGAGCCAAATCGCTTGGTTGGCATCCATAATCGCCAAATCGTATTGCTTAAGGTCAATGAAGGTGGCGGCGCGGTTGTTATAGGCTTGATGATATTTGGGGTCGAGCCGAATCGTCTCGGTGTAATCATCAATTTCGCCTTGCAGGTCGCCTTTTGCGCCCCGCACGATGGCGCGGTTATAAAAGGCTTTGGCGTAATCGGGCTTTAGGCGAATCGCTTCGGTGTAATCGGCGATTGAATCATCATTTTGGCGCAAATTCCAACGGGCAAGCCCACGGTTATACCACGCCACATAATCATCGGGGGTCAGGCGCAAGACCTCGCTATAATCGGCAATCGCGCCATGAAAATCGCCTTCTTCAAATTTTTTGAAGGCGCGGTCAAAATATTCGCTGGCAGAGGTTGGCGCGTTATTGGTCGGCGCAATACCCACCCCTGTAATCATTTTATTCCGCAATTCGGCGATATATTGGTTGGTTTGGTCGCGGTTTTGCGGGAATAATTCGGCATATTTTTCGTAATCGCTGATGGCGGCGCTCAGGTTGCCCCACCGTTCATAAATCACCGCCCGATTGCGGTACGCATTGGGGAAATTGGGATTATAACGGATGACGAAGCTAAAATCATCGAAGGCTTTTTGCAAATTATCCCGCGAGAAATAAATGAGACCGCGATTATGATAGGCTTTGTCGTAGGTGGCATCGGCGGTGATGGCGGCATTATAATCGAGCAATTCGCCGTCTTTATCGCCCATGTATCCGCGTGCCAACCCCCGATTATAAAACGCATCGGCGTAATCGGGTTTGATGTGCAGGGCAGAATTGGCATCGGCAATCGCCTTATCATACATCTTTTTATCTAAATAGGCGGCGGCACGATTATTATAGGCTTGGTAGTATTGGGGGTCATAGCGCAAGGCGGCGGTGTAATCTTCAATTTCGCCATCCACATCGCCCAATTCCCCACGGATAATCCCCCGATTATAGTATCCATTGACATAATCGGGTTTCAGCATCAGGGCTTGGGAATAATCCATCAGGGCGCCCGGTTTGTTGCCCAATTGCCGTTTTGCCAACCCCCGATTATAAAACGCGAGATGTTGCTTGGGGTTGAGCGCCACGCTTTCGGTATATTCTGCAATCGCACCCGCGTAATCGCCTTTATCATATTTGGCATACGCATCTTCAAATAATTCGGCGGCGCGGAGTTCTTCTTTCGATACCTTTGGCGATTCTTCAACAGCCGTTTGGCTTTGTTGAATAAATTGCTCATGCGAGACGGGGATAGGATGGATGACCGCCTCGACTTCGGTATTCAAATAGCGGTTGACCAAGCGTGCCATCGCTTCATCAAAAAACCCACGCGGAAATTCTAATGAATTATATTTGCTCAATAATGCCAATTTTCCTGTGAGGTGTTGACGGATAGCGGGGCTACTATAATTGAAGCCTTCCATCATCAACGGAACGATATTCCGTTTTGAATCTATTGCGGTTTCGATTTCTTTCCGCAACCAATCGTCTGGCTCACTGCATCGCTCTAACGCCGATGGGGTTAAAATGAGGACAAAGTGCGCCCGTGCTTTAATCTGGTTCAAGATAATCTGGTCAAACGCCCCTGCATCAATATTTTGAAAATCTAAAAAGCAATCAAAATTATGCGCTTTAAGCATCTGATAGACGGCTCTGGCGTGCATTTCATTGGTACGCCGATAACTAATAAATACGGTTTTCTCTATTTGTCCCATAGGGAAATTCACCCAAACTTATGCTAGACAGTTTATTAACATTCACTTTTTATTATGACACGATTTGGGATATGGTGCAATCAATTGGTGGGGATATGCTTGTGATAAGCGAATCATTTGGGGGTAGAATACAATAAAATCAGATGAAGGATGAGGGATGATTGCCTTACCAACTGCTTTAGATGTGCCATTGTATCAGGATGAATAGGGAGCGATTCGGATTCGCAATACCCGTGTGCATTTATATTTGGTCATCCGCGCCTTTTTGCGTGGCGAAACCCCAGAAATCATCGTTCAGATGTATACCACCTTATCCCTGCGTGATGTGTATGCCGTTATTGCACATTATTTAGATAATCGCGCCGATGTAGATGCGTATTGTGCCGATGTAGATGCCCAAAATGCCACATTGCACCACAAAATTGAAGCCTCGCAACCCCCCATGACCGATATTCGGGAGCGTCTGCTCAAGCGCCTTGCAGAGAAAAAATAACGATGCTTCGCTTTGCCACCAATTTAACCACCAACCGCCTACCTGCCCCGTTTTTCCCGTATTGCTTTTTCACGGTTCTGTCGGGCTAATGAATGATTGGGGTCAATTTCTAATGCGCGATTATAATCGGCGATAGCGCGGTCATAGTCGTTTTTATTGACATAGGCAATTCCCCGCAGAACATACGCACTGGCTCTTTGCGGGTCGAGCCTTATTCCTTCATTAAAATCGGCGATAGCGCGGTCATAGTCTCCTTTGTTGTTATAAGCCAGCCCGCGAATACCATACGCAATCGGAAATTGCGGATTAAGTCGAATCGCCTCAGTGCAGTCGGCAATGGCGCGTTTATAATCTTTTTTACTGTTATAGGAGAATCCACGATTATTATATGCACTTGCATCTTGTGGATTAAGCCGAATGGCTTCGGTGTAATCCGCAATCGCACGGTTATAATCCGCTTTGCCATAATGATAAGAAAGCCCACGATTATTATATGCACTTGCATCTTGTGGATTAAGTCGAATAGCTTCGGTACAATCGGCAATCGATTCGTCATAGTGACCCATCAGATGATACTGATATGCTCGTTCAGAATATTCTGATGCGCTCAGTTGATTCTTAGTCACACCAATTTGATTCGTCAAAGTTTGTATTTTCTGAGCAATAATGCCCTCATCTTCTTTCGGTGTGGGATGTATCACCACCTCAATGGGAACATTCAAAAAACGGGTACGCAGGCGGTTCATGGCTTCTTCAAAATATTGTGAAGGAACAGAGAGGAAGCTATACTCATTCAATGTGGATATTTTACCTAGCAGATATTTT
>CALDGT010001219.1 GCA_937942935.1 uncultured Chloroflexota bacterium
ATAACTTTTGAAACTAGTTTTGTGCGTGAATTAGAAATGTATGTTTTGGAACGTATCATCGGGAGCATGATAGTGGGTGGAGAACCAATCGCCCCCAATTTTGAGGTACTTCCATATAATTCTTCGCATATTCTAAATCGCGCCGTACCACCCGCCTACCCTGCCACTGACCAACCCATGCAAACCATACGAATGGATATGATAACAATGGACTATCCTGCCGATTGGGTCATTCATGGCATCCCTGCATCCACTGCCATTTTCGCCTCACATCAGCAATTGTTAGATAAATACCTGTATTGCCTAAGCCAAATGCCATGTGATGGAGAGATGTTTACCCCACAAGATGAGGGAATTATCTTGATAATGAGTCCTATAAGGCTATATCGGCAGCCAATAACCACACTTGCCAATGAGTATGCAGAGCATCCCGCGACAATAGCAACCTTTAACTATTCAGATTCGGCAATTCCCCGTTATTATATCCCATTAGACCATCCCAATTTGCCACAAGAGTCATTCTATCTCATCACCCAACTGAGTGCCGATAGTCCCTATTCGGTTATCTTTTTGGGCATCGTAGGTGATTATGATGAGGTAGAATCGCTCATTTTTGCCATTTTGGATAGCCTAACATATTCGCCATAGCGCCTATTTGTGCTATGCAGAGAGAGTTTTGTTCATTCATCTGCTCAAGAGGATTTCATCATGCACAAATTAGAAAAAAAGTCTTTATTCATCATCGGCGCACCAATCATGCTCATGCGTTGGCGATTTGGAACGACCTCCGCGCTCATGGGTATGATGTATTCATGGATGATGACCCCATTCATCCGAGCGCATTTGACCAAACAATTCATGCCCAAATATTGGTGCGGGCGCATTTTTTGGTCATCCTCACACCGAGCGCCCTCGATTATGCCCAAGACCCAAATGATTGGTTTCGGCGTGGGATTGATTTGGCACGCACGCATCAGCGCCATATCATCCCCGTGTTGTTAGAGGGCTTCTCGTGGGATGACATCCGCCCGCACCTGCCACAAGCCTTGCATCCCCTAGAGACTTATCCCACACACTATATCTCGTTGGCATCATTCGAGATGAGCCAAGAGCA
>CALDGT010001220.1 GCA_937942935.1 uncultured Chloroflexota bacterium
GCATCATGAATACCCCAAATAACAAGGTTTCCATGCCAGATGCCGCCGACCAAATTAAGTGCCATGAGAAAATGACTGCTAACCCTGTCATTAACCCAGAATAACGATGTGGATAGGCTTTGTCTGCCATACGAGAGGCAACCATTCCAGCCATCGTCAATTGCAAAACACCAATTGCATGTGTCCAAAACATATAAGGGATATTGAGTTTATATCCCAAAGACAATAATAGGGTATATACGGGCGATGTTGAGGCGGCAACAGGATCATTTGGGATGAATGACCATTGCCCAAGTTGTGCCAAATTGCGCCCAAATGTCTGATGAATCCAGCTATCATCCAACGGAAAACCGTTCACACTCAGGGCATAAAGCGCAACTAACCCCATTGAGCAAACGAGAAAAAATAAATCACGGGCGAATTTCATACACAATTACTCCTCTAATCGGTGTTTGTAATGGTCTTAAAAAAGATGGTGGTGATTGTAGGTCAAAAACAAATTGTTTTGGGGTGCTAATTTTATCGCTAAAAACTTCTATCACCAAATGCGTCACACCATATAACTCGGCAATTTCTGGGGTGATGCTCACATCGGCATTAGGGATAACCACCCCACTAAGCCCTGTGTGATAATATAAAATGGTTGGGTCATTTATCATCACTACTGCATCAGATGGCAAAAATGCCTTTAGGTCACTATAAAAACGTGGTGTATGAGCAATGGTTTGTGAAGGTAAAGCAATACTTATCGTTATTAACAATGCTATCACAAATAATCCAACCGAAAAAATCCGTTTGGTACGGATTGGCTTCCAATGTTCTAACCGTGCAGAAATCCAATCTACGACATCATCAATCCCCAATACACCCAACACACCCCAAAATGGAATGAGCGCGACCGCAGAATGGAGCAATCCACCCCGATACCCCGGAAATGGAAAAACGAATGTCATCACCAAGTGCAAGCCAATGGCATATAATCCAACACCCCATAAAAACGAGTCTCTGCGCCGTTTCCATAAGGCAATGCACATGAATGGGGACATAATCACCATGCCTTCTACAGCGATAAATGTCAATAGATTTTGGATGAGTGCCGTCCCACGAGATTCAAATAAAATCCCGATGCCATCTTCAAAAAAAGTTTGGGGTGTATTCACAGGCGGATAAGCAAATAAATCATCATACTCACGATACCAAATCCCTTGTGTGCCACCAATCGGTAAGGGTGTCCCAATTTCGCTCATATTACGGATGAACCACCCGCCCATAATGAGCAAATACCCGACCAATAGGATAATGACTAATCGAAGTTTTGTGGCACTTTTTTCGGGATGAATAAGGATGATAAATCCTGCTACCAAAAGCAACAATAATCCATCAGCGCGGGTAAGATGACCCAATCCAGATAATACACCCGCCATCCCCCACCAAAAAAATTTAGCCCGTTCAGATGAGCCTTTCACGGCTAATCCAATGGCAATCAATGCCCCTGAACCAACCACTACATACGGCGCAAAACCATCTATCACACCCCAATAGCGGGTATAAAATCCACTGAATACGGTCAATAATCCCCCCATCCACGCATGGCGGGATGTTTTGCCTATCCGATACCCTAGCCAAAATCCTATCATCCCCGCACACCATGCCAACGCGGTAAATGGCAATTGTGCCACCGCATAATTGTATGGGGCGCTAAAGATACTCATGCTCACACCCGCTAATAACGAGGTGAGGGGCATCCAATATAAATGGCTCGGTTGTGGTATTGTATCTGTCGCGCCGATATAGGTAAAAATATAGGGGTCAGTTAATCCCTTGCCATCTGCAAACCGATTTGCCGCATTCAGATAGTAGT
>CALDGT010001221.1 GCA_937942935.1 uncultured Chloroflexota bacterium
TAACACATTCCAATCTAAAATAATAATTTTATTGGGCTTGTCCAGAACATAAAAATCTATGACTTTACGGTCTGTGCAGGTATATTTTTTATTTGTAACCACATCTGTATAATCATGCAGGGCAATCATCGCCTTGCAGAAAGCAATCATCAGATCTATGGTGAGTTTTTCTGCCTCATCATAAGCATTTTTATCCAACAATTCTCGCAATTTTAGATAATATCTATCTTCTTTCTTGTAAAATGGCATTACGATACTTGTTTGGTCGGTATCAGTAGCAATAGGCGGGGTATTTACCTGTTTCTGTTCCAGATAAGTTAATAGACGTGCTTCTTGACCAAACTGAAATAACCGATTCGCATCGCCACGCGGGACTTTAATAACATAATTGGGATTGCTTTTGCGGTGATACACATCACCCAATACCCCATTCGCCAAAAAATCTTCTTGATTATAGGTAATTTCTGGTAATCCAAATGAATTGGGTTTTAACACAACCGTTGTATTACTCGTCATGGACGATAACTCCTTAATGTGCGTTTGAGGCTGTCTTGTTGCGCCTCGCAAATATACATAAACGCACGATATAAATCACGGATGGTAGGTGAAGTTGCTCTATCACAGTCTTTTCGGCATTGCATAAAATAATTGGCGTATATATCTAATAATATACCAATTCGCAAAATGGTGTTGTGTCCAAAGCCCCGAAATTGAATTAAGCGGCGAATATATGCCCAGTCATCGCCCTGTGTGGTTTGCAAATCGGTCATCTGAATATGATGAGCGATGATAATATCACACTCGGATTGTATCATATCTGCAGGTAATGGGCGTGGAATAGAATCGCATGTTTTGGCTTCCCATACGAATTGATACGTGGCATCATACCAGCTTGGTGATTCGCTCGGCTTCGTAAGTGGCAGGCAATCACCATCTATTTGAAGCCCCAAATAACGGGTTGTATCATCAAGCGGTTTTTCGCATAAATAACCAAATGCCGCTAATAATACCAATAGATTTAAGCGATGCTCATATTCAAATAGTGCCACAATTGGCGCAGAAAGCAACCGCCGTTTATCATACGCCTCATAAGTAATGACAGTACGCTCTGGAATAAATAGATGGTCACGCTCCTGGTTCAGAAAATGAATATATTTTTCATGTAAGTTTTGATAAAAATCCAGATAGTATAAGGGGTATTTTTCATATTCAATTAAACAAGTAATACGCTCACCAGTTGGGTTACGACTGGGTTTTTGTTGCTTGAGGGTTGCAAATTGTGTTTGGATGTGGTGCATAAATGCCTGCTCACCTAAGTGTTTTGTGGGTGCATGAGGCAATAATAAGCGGATTGTTGTGGCGGTTGGATATAGAATTGGTTGGTAATTACCACTTAACAATTGCTTGAGTTGCGAAAATAAATAAATGCCTTGTGCTTCATCATGTGCATAAATATCCCAAATATTGGTTGATAGTCCATCAAGATTGACTAATTGTTGCCAATAACGCAAGTGGGCAATTTGTGGTTGAGTATGCGGAGATAACGGATGCCCGCTCATTTCTAAAACTAACTGATTTTCTTTATAAGTCCATACTAATTTTTTTTGCCATACATCTGCATGTTGTTGCCATAATATCTCTTGCTGTTTAGCCTCCCATGCAGAATCATGTATCCAATAACAAAAGTCGGTGTTATATGGACGAGCGACCGATTTTTGCATTTTCTCTAAGTGATGATGCAATATCTGTAGGCTGTCTTTCCATTCTCCCAGTTGGTTATGCCAATGTCGGCAAATGGTGATAGCATCACCTAAAACGGTTGTCGCAAAACATAGTGTGTGGTACATTTTTTTTTGTTCAA
>CALDGT010001222.1 GCA_937942935.1 uncultured Chloroflexota bacterium
TCCGGGATGGCTACCGGCGGTCGTGTGCTGCACCACCTCAAGGCGATGCTCCCCCAAACCAATCCTATCTGTGGTGAGGGCATATACACCTGTCGAAAATCGTTGTAATTGGGATGTTAAATCGGTAGATGTGCCATCTGTGACTAAATTCACCGTTGGCACATCATCGGCGATGCCTGTCAAACTGCTTAAGTCAATCCCAACCCCGTTTTGGTCACGGATTTCGACCTGAATAACGGTATTGGGGTTATTGACCCATTCAGGCGGGAACAAGGTTAGGCTTTGTGCCACAATATCGGATGTATTGGGTTGGGTAATGGTGAGTGTCACCGATTGCGGTGCGCGAATTTCGATAGGCATGTTACTGGTCGGTCCAAGCGCGATAAAGTTACCCAAACTATCTAAAAATCCGAGTTCTGCGCTTACACTATATCCGCCGGGTGTGTTAATCGTAAATACGCCTTCAACAACACCCCCCGTTGTCGAACTATTCGGCAAAACTGTTGGCTGAATAACCACAGTGCCATCTAATGCCAATGCTTGTAAGCGCAATACCAACATGCTGGCATTGCTAATCGGTTGGCGTGTTTGTTGGTTTAGGATGAGTGCGCGGGCTTTTATTTCACGCTCTGCTCGTTGGCTATTGGGTTCTAGCGCCCATGTATCTACATAGGCACCTTGAATATCGAGTTCTCGCTTGAGTAAATAATTATTTAAGATGGTATAGGTATTGCTATCATTCCCTATAAAAGTCGCATTCAACCGCAAATCATATAACCCATTGAAGGTATCGTTTAATACATAAGTGGCTGTGTAGGTATGAATTGATGTTGAATCGAGCGCCATAGGGAAACTGGCTACCAATGGGCGACTATTTATATCGGGATACCCAGTCGCCTGATATAAGCGCAATTCCATTGTGAGTGGATAAAGTTGATTGCCCGCATTATCTTTATATAAACCGAGTGGTTGGTTATCTGCCCCTAAAATGCCGGTCTGAATAGTGATGGTATTGAGCGCCATCAATGGGTCTGGAGAGATGACAGGCGGGGTTATATTGGTCGAAAATGAGACCGAATCGAGGCTTAAATCACGAATGAGGTCGTAGCTATCGGCTGTGATAAGATACTGACCCGGCTGTGGGTTACGGATAGTATGGGTTTCGATGAGGGTATCAAGACCGATGCGGTCGGTTAGTACCTTCGTTCCCAGCGAGGTGTTGGTAATGGTAAAACTAGGCAGTGGATTGGGCTGGTTTTTGAAAATATTCAGGCGTAGTAATTTTTGATATGGCAATACAGTGAAGGCACTCGGCGGACAGCATGTAATATCAATTGGGGTAACATTGCCTGTCGGCACAAGATACCCCACCACTTGGCTAATCACACGGTTCAGTTGGGCGCTTAACTCAATTTCATCTACTACATTTTTATTTTGTAAATC
>CALDGT010001223.1 GCA_937942935.1 uncultured Chloroflexota bacterium
TTGATAATAACTTCCTTTTTCACCTACTCTCCCAATTTTGATGCGATTACCCTTAAAAAACTTTCGTTGTATTTTCAAGTATTTATCAGTTATGATATACCTATGTCCAAAGAGGCGCAGATACTCCAATACGATATGTTCACAGGGAAACCTGTGGATAATCGCACACCAGCACAGAAAAAGCGTGACCAAGAAACCAATGCGCCACAGCAAATCCAGTTATTCAAAACACCTGAAATTGTGCAATTGGGGATGAAGAAAAAAACGCTCTATGGGGAGTGGATGCAAAAAGCACCATCCCCTCCCCTTGTGCTTCATCAGGTGGATACACGCACAGCCGATGAAATTGAGCGCGACCTCATGCGTGAGGCACAGAAAAAAACGATTCCCCTGTTTGAAAATCCCCCATCAGAAGTCACTGCATTATCCCCTACCCCAACACCAGATACCCCTCTACAAACTGAACCACGAGTCATATTCGATGCCAAACAGGATAGACCAATTATGGGATTGCGTGCCAAGATACGCGCCAAATCGGTGAATATCCGCCATCACGTAGGTACGGTTTAGCCTACGGTTTTCCTTAGCCTGAGAAAATCCCCGACAGGTGGCGATTTTCTGCCCCGACTACACTCCATTTTCATGTAGTGTATGCCCGCCCGCGCACAAACCATAGCGCAGGGCGAGGCATTTGTTATCCAAAATCGTTCTTTATCCCCTATCTATTCCTTATAATATCGTCATCACTCTATATAAAAATTTAAAATTTTTGAAAAACAAAAAAATTATCCACTAATTCCCAATACCTAAAAATCATTTGAATGATTACAGTCATCCAACCATAGGGTTATCGTAGGACTTTAGTCTCACTTTTCTCTGGAAACTCTCTCATTTTTCCGCTATTATTTTCACGAACACACTTCATTCAACGCACACCACATCTTAGGGGGTTATCCACCTTGTTCAGAAAATACACCTTCACCTTCTTGCTATTATCTTGTCTTGCCTTATTCAATATTTTTATCACATCACCCCAACCCGCTCAAGCCAGCATCATTGGCGAACCCTGTTCGGTTCATTGGGTAGATAAATCAGTGAGTGGGTGGCCGTTTGTCATCAATACTTGGCTACCTAGCTGTCCTATTGAGTGTCCATTCGATATTGCAGGCGATTACAACAACCCCTCTGACCTATGGTGCGAAGATTTCACACCACCGCCCAATCATCCGGGTGTCATTATTGGCAATGCCTGTTCGGGTAGTACATCCCGTACCGTCATCCTCGATACGGCTGGTACAAATGGCACATCATTCGACATCCTCGTCAATGGTCAAACCGTTTCTGGGGCAACTTATACCTTCACCAATCTCCCAGAAGGTCTATTCACCGCACAAGGTCAGGCTCATAATTCCAAAGGCTCAAGTGGGTGGTCTTATCCCGTTGCCAGTGGCGAGCAAGATTATTCCCCACCAACCACCACCGCCAACATGGTCGGGATAACAGGCGAAAACGGCTGGTATATCAGCCCTGTCACCGTCAGTTTCACTGCCAATGATGCGGGATGCTTGGGGGTGAGTCAAACCGCTTATGCCGTCAATGGCACACCGGGTAATTATCTTGGCACACCCTTCGTTGTCTCGAATGAAGGTGCAAATAATCTCCAATATCTTTCTACCGATGGTGCAAACACCGAAACACAAAAATCGGTTGTGTTTGGCATTGATACTGTCCAACCAGATATTTTCCTCGTCCCAGATAGCCCTGCCAATAGCTCTGGTTGGTACAATGCACCTGTTTCGGTGGCGGTCATCGCAGATGATACCACCAGTGGCATTGATACTGTCCAAAAAGATGTGAATGGTGCTGGCTTAACCACCTATTCCACACCTGTCCTGTTCGATACCGATGGTGTTCACACCATAGATGCCCAAGTGACCGACAACGCAGGCAATCTGAATTATGATGGGATTGTCATCCAACTGGATAGCATCGCCCCGACCCTTGTGCCATCTGTGGTTGGCACACAAAATGGCACGACTTGGTACACCTCAGCACCGACCATGAGCCTGACTGCCACCGATGTGACCAGTGGTGTTGCGGGGTTGGGATATTCGGTCAATGGTGGTGATTTGAATCTGTATTTATCTCCCGTCATCTTCAACCAAGACGGCGTGTACAACATCCAACTCATCGCGCTAGATAATGCCCAAAATAGCACCACCCAATCTATCCAAATCCAATTCGATAGCACCGCTCCAGACTTCAGAGTGGATTTGGTTGGTGATAAAGGGGAGAATGGCTGGTTCATCTCACAACCTATTTTTGTTGTGACTGCCAATGATACCACCAGCCAAGTCGGGAGTATTGGTTACAACATCGAAAATGGTGGATGGAATTCTTATACTGCTCCTGTGAAAATCACCCGTGAGGGATTGTATTCCATCTCGGTGCAAGTGAGCGATAATGCCACCAACACCACAGCGCACACCTTCCAACTTGGCTACGACATCACCCCACCCCAAACCAGCGCGACCCTCACCGAAATCGAAGGCGGGATGGTCGTGACGCTCAATCGCTGGGATGGTGTGAGTGGGTATGCCCTCACCCGCATGGCGATTAACGGCGTGTGGCAAGATTATCATCATCCTGTGACCATAACCGGTGTTGGTGAGTATTGGGTGCAATATTTCACCACCGATTTCGCTGGCAACATCGAAGCGGAAAAAATCACATCCTTCACCATTGCCGAAACAGGTGTGGTCATTACGCAAAATCCGCCTGTGGTGAACATCAATCCACCCGCCAATCCGCCGAACACCCCACCTTTTGAGACGGATGATGATTTCCCGCCCAATGTGGGTGATGAGACGATATTCTATGTCTCCCCTCCCCCACCCCCTGTCATTATCTCCACCCCGCCCACCTTCTCGGGTGATAATTGCACCTCCAACAACGG
>CALDGT010001224.1 GCA_937942935.1 uncultured Chloroflexota bacterium
CAAACAAGGGTTGTGGACGTGGGAATATGAGATGCCCAAACCCAAGCCGAAAGCCTTTCTCGATACCGAGACCACAGGCTTAGACGAAAATGCGCGAATCTGTGAAATTGCGGTGGTGGATGAAAATGGGGACATCTTGCTCAACACAGTGGTGAATCCACAAATTCCCATCCCAAAAGAGGCTTCCGCGATTCACAGCATTACCGATGCGGTAGTCAAAAATGCACCGATATTCGCCCAATTGCAATCGCAAATTGTGGAGATATTTGAGCGATATGATGTGCATATCTACAATGCGGAATATGATACCCGCCTATTGGCGCAATCTGGTGAAGGAATAGCCGAGTTGAAAGCAACCTGTGTGATGAAACCCTTCGCGCGGATATATGGGCAATGGGATGACCATCATCGCTCATACACCTATCAATCGCTAGGGAAGGCGTGCGAATTTTACGACATCCGCAACCCCCATCCCCATCGGGCATTGGGTGATGCGGAATCGGCGCGGTTGGTATGGTTAGCGATGACCAAAAAGGCGGTGCGATGATGGATACCTGTCCACATTGCGGTGGTCACTTGATGCACTTGAAGAATAAACAGGTGGTTGAATTGACGGTGATGCGTGTTTATCGGCTGTATATCTGCCGTAAATGTCGGCGCACGACCACCAAAGATGAGATTTATATGTTAAAACGGGGTATCCCACTTACGTATGATATGTTGAAAGGGAAGGGGAAGCAATGAACCCCGATTTATTTATCTCAAAATGACCTTCAAAGGGGATATTACGTCCGCAAAACAGTTTATCCCCCGAAGCCAGTCATTTACCTTCTTTAGAAAGGATGTCTAAAATGTACAAGATTCAGATGAAATCCGCAAGGGGCTGGTTGGATGTCGCCCAATACGCCGACCAATCAGAGGCAAATCGTAAGGCAAAATTGCTCTCAGTCGAAAACCCGAATCAGTATCGGGTGGTGCAGGTCATCGAAGGGGATAACGGCACAACCGAGCTACCCCTCATCGCCTACAATTGGGGGCAACCCTACATGGACATGGATGGGGCAGAAGTGCGTGTCCCTTCCTATTATGAGTCGCTCACCGATGAGCCAGATGATGATACCCCTCTGGTGTTTTATGGCATTGAATCGCGCCTGAACCCGGTATTGAATGACCTGCGCTATACCAATTGGACACGCTTCAACACCCGTCAATACATCGAATTGGAAGAAGCCTTTGCGGATGCCGAGTCACTGAGCAGGTCGCACCCAGAACGCGATTTTCGGGTGATATATGCCGAACTAAACACCATACCTTCTATTGTATTCAGGGGTGGGGTAAAATTCGCGCAATTGGGAGATGCCCCAATAGACGAAGCTGAAAAAGGCAACACTAAATAAGGATAATCAAATGGCACAATATGGATTAAATTTATGGTTTGATATGATTGAGGGGTTTGAGGATAGGATGCGCTCTGCCGTTCAATATCTAAATCAAGCCCTGTACGTTCCCCCATACGATGCGAAAGGGTATAATCGTAGTCAGTTCGTAGTCATGACAATGCGGTTATTCAAAGAGCGCATGGTGAATTTTTCGCCAGATTATTTTGCGAAGCTAGAGGAACAATATCGGGTACACCGCACACACAAAACGCAAAAAACATCTGTGAATCTGAACGCGCAAGGGGTTGAATGGTGTGATGAAATCGCCGACTGGTTGTCTAAAAATACGACTGTGCGCCATGTCTATCACGGCGATAGTCCCAACCGTAAACTGATTGCGCTTTTCGCTGTCTACCACCTATTCAACGAGATGGAAACATCCAACCAACAGGGTTAAAATGTTTGCAATAACATAACATATATGTTAAAATATACCTACCTTAAAACCCTAAATTTCCATCAAAAAGGTAGGTATATATGTCA
>CALDGT010001225.1 GCA_937942935.1 uncultured Chloroflexota bacterium
GAACAAGCGCAGGGCAACCCAACACATCCGCGACCACGAAGCCCAAATACGGGCAAATGCCACCCCAGAAGAGCAGTCTGAGCAAGCAAAACTGTACGAACTCCTCGCCGACCTCACTGATGAAGACGGCGCGCTCACTGAATTAGAAGATTTGGGGTGGATGTTTTTCGGTGATGATGTGGCAGAGGATACCGACTAGCTACTATCTTCCCCCACCCAGCGTAGGAACACTATTTGCCCCAGTGTATTACCTATTCCAACACTATAGGGAGAAGTACTTATAACAACAGGGTCTGTGCTAAACATTGCATCGCCATAAAATTTATGAATAGTTTCTCCTGTTTGAGGTGAGTATATTAGCAGTGTTTTCCCTTGTTTACCGATACGAAATTTATCTATAGAACTATCTTGAGGATACAATTCAGTTGGATCAAACTGATGATAAATTGCCCAAGCAAAAATCTTTTGTCGATTACCATACTCATAATCTTCATCAAGAATATCTAATAATTCACCGTTCTTATCCCAAAGACGAAATGTTTTATCGCCATGTGTACCATGACTCCATGAGATTATACGTTCATCAGATAAAAATGAAGCACCTGTTACACCACCTGTATGCCCCCTTAAAATCAATGGCGGACTATCTTTATTTTCTAAAGTCCAAATACGTATGGTTTTATCAGCACCCCACGATAATATGCGACCATCTTTTAGCTCTTTCACACCATATAATCCTGATATGCTTTCGTGATTATCTGAGTGTGTTCCAACTTCTATGATAGGGTTTCCTGTCATATCCCAAAGATATAAGCGTCCAGCCATATCTAAGGAGATTAAATTGCCATTTAGTAAGGGCATAACTCTACTTATGCTCCCATAGTGTGTTAAAGAATTGAGCAACTCACCTTCCATATTTGATAAATATGCAACAGGATTAGCTCCCCACGATAAAATTCTGCCATCAGGCAGTAAATTGACTCCCCATATAGATGCTTGATGTGATGTTATATCTTTAAATTCACCCGTATTTATATTCAGCAGATAAACACTCCCATATACAGTTTGGGAATTTATACTCACCCAAATTAGGAATACTCCTTGTTGCAACTCTAATACCCCATCTACACTTACAATTCCTTTTATAAGTAGTGGAGATACTGATAAATCTGCTCTCCAAAATAAAAGCATATTATCTGCCCACGACAAAATTCGTCCATCTGATAAAACAAGAAGTCCTTTTATTGGGGCAACATGGGCTTTATCTACTTGAGTGGGTGATTCTGTTTTATCCCATAGAATTAAGTTGTTATCTCTACCCCAAGATAATAAATAAAAGTCAGAAATCTCAATTGCTCCATAAACGATGTCTGAATGACCTGAAAATACTCTGGGGTTATCACCATTTATGTCCCAAAGAATGAGTGTCTTATCATCACTCCAAGATAATATATTTTTATCAGAAGTTAGCAATGCTCCTTCCACACTCCTAGAATGTTGTTCCAATTTACGAAACAAAATACCATCCAAATTCCACAAACATAGTGTCCCATCATCACTCCAAGTAACAAACTGTCCATTGGGTAAATTGAGCGCCCCATTTATTTTTCTACTATGCTCTGTAAGTTGAGCAATCTGATTACCTTCAATATCCCAAATGATAATATTGGTATTAGGGCGATTCATTGAGTACCCTCCCCATGTAATAAATCTATCTTCGGATGAAAGTAAAAGCACACCACTTATACCACCATTTGGATAAGAATCTAATCGCTTATATAGTTTACCGTCCCCATACCATATACATAAATCCCCACCCTGTCCAAATGTGAACTTCCCCCACGAGAGTATGTAACCATTAGGGAGAACGGTTGCCCCATTTACAGAAGTAAAATGTCCTTGTAGTTCAATACAAGAATTATCATCTAAATTCCACAAACGAATTGTGCTATCAAGTCCCCAAGAAAGAATTTTTTGCCCTGATGATACAACAACGCCCATAACAGGTTCTTCATGTCCTACCAGAGTTTGAATACAATTCCCACTCATGTCCCAAACTTTTAAGGTAGCATCCCAACTCCAAGACAATAAACAATTATCAGGCAAAAGAGTACATCCAATAACTGAATTTGAATGACCATCAAATACTTGTTGGCAAGTTCCGTTTATATCCCATAAAAATAATACTCCATCCTGCCCCCACGAGATGAAATGATTAGCATCAACCTGAATAGCACCCCTGATATTATCTTGATGACCTCGAAAGATTATAGATTCCCCATTTAAATCCCAAAGTCTAAGTGCCTTATCATGTCCCCACGACAATATGCAATTATTGTCAAATTTATATGCCCCTACAACTTGCTCATGCTCAAATATACGTTTTAACATGCCTCCAGCAGGGTTTAGTATTCCATATTCACTTTCGGGATTAAGTGGGAATAGGTTGTTGGGTGTCGTCATGACCACATCCAAAAATGTTCGGATTTCATCCATTTTGGTGTAATGGTGCATCAACCGCCCTGCCAATTGGTGTGCAAGTGCGCGTTTGTCATGCACCAGCACATGCGCGGACATGCTCAATGCGGATTGTATCAGGCGCACGACCTTATCCTGCATCAACCCGCAATCCTCAATGAGTGCCGACACCCCATTCACATCCAAACTAGCTTCTAGGAATTTATAAATCGTCAATGTGGCGACATATTCATCCTTCATCCCCGCCATCGCCTGCTGATAGGCTTGCTCAGAGACTTTTCTGGCGTTGGGAATATCACCCAAATACAACTCCTGTGCCATAAAATATCCTGCGAGATGGGCATGACGGTCTTGTCGCACATCGTCACTCAGATAAGTCGCATCCACCACTTCGTTGAATTGCCGATGGAAAAATGCCCATAATGCCGTGCCATCCGCGCTACGTTGCGTCATATACGGCGCGAGGTCGAAATATAACCGTGACCATACCACAATCGGCACACCGCCAATCACATCCAACGCTTCCTTATGGAATGACTTGGCATAAAAATCATCCCAATACGCCTTATCCGCCTTCAGCAAGTCCAAAATTTCATCTTCCGTCAGACCATTGCGCGATGTCCGCAAATACGCCATGCTCCGATTCACCAATAATTCGCCGTGTTCGGCATTATCAGACAACCGTCGGAACAGGTTGTGGCGGATGAGCGATGGCACATTGTCCTGTAACAGGGTGTTTAGGTCATACGAGCGCCACAGTTTCGCCTCTTCAAATGCTAATTTCAGATACAACGGCAAGCCTGTGTGCGCAAATTTCGTCATCACCTCATCCCGTTGATGTGGTTGCAACGTCCGCACTATTCTTTTCTTCGCATCAGGTTCATTTTCACCCGCCAGCCACTTATCTAGCAGTGTATCGGCATCACCTTGTGCCAGTGTCGGGATTTCGATGAGATTTTCGGCGGGGAGTTGACGTTTGAGCGCGGTCAGGTAGATATTGGGGATGACCGACATCACCAGTTTGACATGCGGTGGCAAGTCTTTCGGCAACCAGCGCAGGTTCATCGGCACGTTTGTGTTGGAGAATTGGTCAAGTGCATCCAAAAATATCACCAGTGGCTTATCGGCTGTGGCGGATGCGAGAAATGTCGGGAAGGCTTCTATCAATTCGTCGTAATCTTGTGGGATAGTCTCGGATATGCCATAACGAGTGGCGATTTGTTCGCACAAGCCATATATCACTTGGCGAATATCGGATGAGGGTGGGGTCGTGCCGATAAAACGGTATAAAAAAGCATTATCAGTTATCGCCTTTGCCATAATAGATGACTTGCCCACACCCGATTGCCCATATAACACCAACGGCGATTGATTATCGCTTCGGATATACGCCCTCACCCGATTCAGCACATCATCGCGCCCAATCACCAACAGACCACGTTCATCCCGAAACGCATCATGCGCGTCTTGCTCGATTTGTTGCGCGGTGAGCGTTTGCATGGTCGCAATTTCGGCTTCAATCGCACTGTGCAACACGACATACACACTGTCGCAAAACGCCTTCAGGTCAATATCGGGTGCATCACCGCGCCAAGTCGCTTCGTAGTCATGGACATTGTGCGGGATATGGCGACGAATACGGTCTTTGAGCGCCAATAAACGACCTCGTGCATCGGCATCTGGCACACCAGCTTTCATATCCCGATAATCTTTTGCAGTCTTATCATGTGGCAAATTGTGAATCGTGCGGAAAAAACAGATTGCCCCGTCACCCGCATAATCG
>CALDGT010001226.1 GCA_937942935.1 uncultured Chloroflexota bacterium
TGCCCGCCCTGCGTGGATTGCCTCGCTGGTGCTGACTGTGGTCTTTGTGGGTTTCAGTTTTATAGATACCAAGATGTTTGAAGACATCAACATCATTCAAATTGTGGCGTTGGTGGTGACAGTCGGCGCGTTGGTCTTTTCTGGATTCAACTTATTCCGCGCAAAATATGGCTTGGCATTTGTCGGCAATGGGTTGGTGATTGTTGGGGTGGTGGTGTTGCTCTTTAGCAGTTTGTTCCCCAATGTGATGCCATCTTCGCTTGACCCCGCCTTTAGCCTGACGGTGTATAACGCCTCTAGCACCCAATACACCCTCTCAATTATGACAGTGGTCGCGCTGGTCTTTGTGCCGATTGTCCTCATCTATCAAGGCTGGACATATTGGGTATTCCGCAAGCGCGTCACTTTAGATAGCCATTTAGAATATTAAATCCCATCCTTATGACGTGGACAAAAATCCACGTCATTTTATTTTAACCCCGCGCTGGTCAGATTTAACCCGCCAAGCCATAGCGCCAATTGCTCTGGTGTGCATGGTTGCCCATTTTCGAGCCACCATAAAATTGCTCCCACCGTTGCATGTGCAATATAATCCATTCGCATCTCATTAGGCGGGTCTTGCGACATATTTTTTTCTGAATTTGCGAATAAATGCCGATACCGATTTTCTGTCAGTTGCCGAAACCGATGCGTAAATTGTTGGTCGCCGTTTTTTCCGAGCATAATACGATAAAAATCGGCATATTGTTGGATATGCTTAATGATAATCAGCAAGCCCGCAGGGACTTTGTTAGGCATGGGTTGATGGGCATCCGCCAAAGAAGCCGCCTCAGATGCCTGTGCCTGAAGGTCATCTAAATATTGATTGAGCAGGTCGTATTTATCGAGATAATGCCGATAAAATGTAGACCGATTGACTTGTGCGCGGTCAGATATATCGCGCACCGTGATAGTTGCAAATCCTTTTTCAATGGTCAGTTCAAAAAGGGCTTGCTGAAGCCATTTTTTTGTTCGCTGGACACGCAAATCATCTTGAATGGTGGGTTCTTTTTGCACCAAATCACGCCCCTCTGTTG
>CALDGT010001227.1 GCA_937942935.1 uncultured Chloroflexota bacterium
CCGTGATATATGTCCCACCCTTAGCGGGATAGATGGCAAACACGGGAGCGCGGTTATCGCGGATGAGGGGAAATGTACGCCCTGCAAAGCTATTCATCACCCATTCGGGCATATCGGCAAAGACAATATTTTTATCTAAATTGACCCATTCACCGAGCATAAGACCCCATCGAATCGGCAATGCACCTAATCCATGTGCAACAGGGGTATGTGCTGTTTCTTCACCGAATCGCGCACTATTGACCAACATCAGACCAGACCAAAATATCATGGTCGCCAAGCCAAGCACGACTAAGCGTGTTTTTAGGATGAGTGGCGCAAGGTTATACACTATTTTCATCCCCAAAATGGCTAAAATTGCGCCCATCGGCACACCAAGTAATTGATAAAATGGATGAACCGGATTGCCTGTATAACTCATGGGGATGATGGGGATAAAAAACCATATCAGCACAATGAGCATCTCATCTTTTAGAGATGTGCGCCGATATAACACCCACAGCGCATACCCAATACCGATAAATATCATCAATAATCCAACATAATGCAATGCCTCTGTTATAGCATGACGCAAAGGCATATCACCCGCAGGCGCATCTACCCCACGCACCATTTCGTATCGCGCCCCTGTCACCAATCGTACCGCATGTTCCCAACCATCTGGCGTAATGCGTGATGGATTTTCGCCAAAATCAGCCAGTTCTGTTTGAATATCGCCCCAATCACTGATTAATGTGAGCGCATATGGCATGGTCATTAACGCAACAATCCCAACCCCAATGATAACCGTCCGCCAATCTATCCGTTTATAAAAAATGAGCAATAACAAGCCAATGGGGGCAATCCATAAAAACGCTAATAAATACGAATTGGCGACCAATCCGAATAAAATCGCGGTGATGATGAGTCGTTTGGCAGGACGACGTGTTTTATTGAGCAAAATAGGGATTAATTGCCATAATATAGCAGTCGCATAAAAGGGTAAAAGCGATTGCACCCATGTGGTACGACTATATTCGATGATGAAGGGGTTCACCGCCAATATGAGCGCAACGAGGAGCGACCAATATTTCCCCACCACATGACACGCCACCCGATACCCCATCCAAACTGCGAGGGTATTCAGCGCAATCACCAACACCTCAACACCCAAAATGGAGCGAGTGAGCGCCACAATGGGCAAATATAAATAGCCTGTCATGGGTGCATTGGCAAATAAGACCGATGTACCTTGCCCAATGGTCGGAAAAATACCATTATCGAGTGTGTTGAGCGCCTGCCATATCGGATAGGCTTGGTCTATATTGTGTTCGATATACACCAAATAACGAAAACGGGCGATGAGTGCCACCGCCAAAATTATCCATAACAAAAGATGTTCAAATTTGAGGGTTATTTTTGTGTTCATGGCGAACATTATAACATGGCAGGCATCAATGGCGCACCCTTACATTCATTCCCCCCTACGATTATGATAGAAATATGTTTGCTATCACTATTTTTATCATCATCGCATTCTCTAGCTTTGTCCAAACTGCCAGCGGGTTTGGGATTGCGCTCATCTCGACACCATTGCTAATTAATCTGGTCGGGATAGAGATAACTGCCCCTTTGGTCGCGCTCATCGCCATGTTATGCCGTGTGGTGATGCTCATTCATTATCATGAGAGTTTTAATTTTAACGAAGTTTGGCGCTTGATGCTCACCGCCATGCTTGGAATCCCATTCGGATTTTTTATTTATATCAGCATGAATAAGCATACTGTAGAGGTCTTGCTCGGTGTGATTATTGTCGCTTATGCGGTCTGGTCGCTCATCAGCCCAAAAGTGCCACCCATGACCGATAATCGTTGGGCGTATGGCTTAGGATTTGTGGCAGGGGTGTTGGGTGGGGCATATAACATGGGCGGGATGCCATCAGTTATCTATGGGACAGGGCGCAGATGGTCGCCCAAGACATTTAAAGGAAATTTGCAATTGGTAGCACTCGTCACAGGCACACTCATCATCTTTACGCGCGGAGCAAGTGGCGAATATACACCCGATGTCTTGGGATTACTGCTCATTGGCGCTCCTGCAACCGTATTTGGAGCGATTATCGGATTTTGGAGTGACCATTATTTGAGAGGGCAGATATTTCGTAGAGGGGTGTTATTGCTAATGCTCGTCATTGGCTTGGATTTACTTTTTTAATAACTCACAAAAAAACCATCCAGAGAAATTTCTGCTGGATGGATAGAATTACCTATCAAATTGTTAAAGCATCACCATCTGTTTATGCCGTTTTACGTGTCTCAACCTGAAAGCGAACCGCAGTCCGTTCTTGTCCATCAATATCAACTTCTGTGAAATAGGGTAAAAACACAATATCAAGCGAATCGCGTTCCAAATACCCCCGCGCAATGGCTAAGGCTTTGACCGCCTGATTCACAGCACCAGCGCCAATCGCTTGCACTTCGGCTGTTCCGCGTTCACGAATGACACCAGCGATAGCACCTGCCACTGCTGTGGAGCGTGATTTGGCAGAAACCTTAATTACATCAGCGCCATTATAATCCTCAGAATCTTCAGAATCTTCATAATTGTTCAAGGTTGTATTGTATTGGTCTGTCATTGTTAGCCACTTAGCTCCATTATCTAGGTCTATTTATGAAATTCGTATGGATTTTTTCATTGTACAACGAATTTTATTGCGAGTCGACAGCAAAGCAGACCATTTAGAATTTTCTTAACTATTCTTTATTCAAGAATGATTGAATTGAGATAGTTTTTGATGAGAATATCTGAAATATTCATCTCGCATTAATAAATGGTCTCAAACTAGCAGAAGAATTGATAAAGCATTTACGATTCATCAAGATTTTGAAAATTGATAAAAATGAGGTTGAGAGAATCGAAAAAGTGGGTTATACTAGACTCATTAAACAAACTTTATCTTTTGACCTAATGATGCCGCAGTTATTGGGCAAAAAGATACCCACACTAAAACTAACAGGTCTACAACATAATTATTTTCGATGGCGGGGGCGATACAGAAGCCGTGTGATTTGCTTTGCTTAGTCTGCAAATCTGCATGGAGATGTTATTGTCGTCTATAAAAACAAGGTAGAAATGCGATGGAAGGGCAAAGGACTTGGGAAGTAGTATGCCAACAACTTCAAATTCAGTTTGATAAGAACAACTACGATACATGGATTCGCGGGTCATTTTTTGTTCGCGTAGACCCCGATGGTGTGTTCGTCATTGGTGTTCGTAATCAGTTTGTTCGTCAAATGTTGCAACAACGCTTGTATCGGCATTTACGCCGTGCATTGAGTGATGTTTTGAACAAACCATCTGAGTTACGCATTGAAATTCACAAAGAACCTGTCCCAGACCCAGAACCAGAGGTTGAAATGCCTCTGTTCAAAATTCCGCTTCCACCTACCCCTGTGGAAGAACCCCCACGCCCAGAAATTCCCTTGCATGAACTCATTGCAAGCCCAAAACCCAAACATATTGAGGGGATTCCATTAAACCCCAAAATGACGTTTGCGCGGTTTATCCCAAGCGAGACCAATCGTATGACGTATGAAGCGGCATTGGCTGTCGCAGAACGTCCCGGACACAATTATAGTCCGTTCATGGTATATGGCGGGGTGGGGCTTGGCAAAAGTCATATTTTGCAAGCAATTGGTAATCAATGTGCAGAGATGGGATATGATGTAATTTATGTCTCTGCCGAAATTTTTACCAATGACCTTGTTCAAGCCATTCGCACCAACACCACTCAACGCTTTCGCCAACGGTATCGTGAAGCCGATGTGTTGTTGATGGATGATATGCAATTCATCATCGGCAAAGATGCCACCCAAGAAGAATTATTTCATACCTTTGAAGAACTGAATCGGTTTAACAAGCAAATTGTGTTCGCCAGTGACCGTCACCCGCGTGAATTTACTGATGTTGAAGCCCGCTTAAAGTCTCGGTTTGAGGCAGGGCTTGTGACCGATGTTCAACCCCTCACCTATGAAGCCCGTCTCGCCATTGTCGAGATGTGGACAATTGAGCGCGAAATTAATATAGACCGCGCTGTGCAAGAAATGATTGCCAAAAAAGCCTATCATCATGTCCGTGAGTTAGAAGGGATGTTTAATCAAGTTATGGCAGAAACACGCTTTAAGAAAAGCACTTTGAGCGTTGCAACGGCGGCACAAACCCTAGAACGATTTGACCGTCCTCGTCATCACCTGAAAAAAGCCACACCAAATGATATTTTGTTGGCAACTGCTGATTACTTTAGATTGAATATTGAAGACCTGACAGGCAATAGCCGTGTGAGTCGGATTAATAATGCCCGACAAATTGCCATTTATCTCATCCGCGAGATGACTGAACACTCGCTAAACCAAATTGGGGATATTTTTGGTCGCACTCATACCACTGTTTTGCATGGTTATAACAAAATGACCGAAGAAATCAAAGTTTCTTTGGATTTGCAACAACAAGTAGAACGCATTAAGGCGCAATTGCCATAAATCTCACCCGATGAATCCTATGTAGGGGATTGCCATGGCAAGCCCCTACATCACAACCCCCTACGCATGATTCCCCTGTTATTTATTTGCGCCTCAT
>CALDGT010001228.1 GCA_937942935.1 uncultured Chloroflexota bacterium
GGTAGATACCAAATTGGGTCGCCCCATGCCCGATATCAATCAGCTCCCGAATCCACTCCGCATTTTATTCGTCATCTCTAGCCCCAAAAATGCCCCGCCGTTGAATGTCGAAGCCGAAATTCATCGGATTCGCAAGGCGATTAAGCCCGCCACCGATAAGCAGTTGGTCGAATTTGAATATGTGGAACAAGGCACATTGGCGAATATCGAAAACGCCCTGTCTAAACGCGAATTTCATGTGTTGCATTATTCCGGACACGGCACCATGAGTTCACGCGGGAGCATGTTGGTGATGGAAAATGATAAGGGCATGGCAGAATTGGTGTCTTTAGACAAATTGTTGCCCATCATCGCCAAAGCCGAACACCTGCGCTTGGTGTTTTTGAGCGCGTGTAAGGCGGGGAATATCAACGAGACACTCGCATCGAGTGGTATCGCCACAGGCTTGATGAAAGTTGTGCCTGCGGTGGTCGCCATGCAATTTTCGATTTTAGACGGGAGCGCCACCCAATTAGCCGAATCGTTTTATGGCAATATCGGGCGCGGTAGCACCCTCGAAGAAGCCTTATTCACCGCCCGCCAAACCTTGCACACCAATAACGATTGGCTAGGCGATTGGGGTGTGCCTGCGTTATATTTGCACAAGCCCAACATCCGCCTGATAGATGCCACCCAAGAACCCAAAGCCGAGACCCCTCAGCCCGTAGAACGGAAAAAAGTAACCAGTTTGCCCAACCCAGAACCGTTTGTCGGGCGGCGCGATGAGCAAAATGCCATCCGTACCGTGTTAAAAGACGGCGCAATTCCTTTTGTTTATATCTGGGGGATGGCAGGCGTGGGCAAGAGTGCGCTGGTGAACCAAATTATCAACCGTCCGGGGCATGATACCGTCATCCACGATGTCCTCATCGTGCGCTGTGACCAGATGAATATTAGCCAAGCCATGACCGCTTTTCAGGAATGGTTAGCGGGGCATTTTCCCGCGCTCACCAAAATTTTGGCATATTTGCACCAAAAACCGCGTGAGGTCATCAAGAAAATTGCCGAGCATGTGAAAGGCAAACGGTTATTGGTCGTGTTTGACCATGCCGATGCCATCATGAACACCTTGCCAACCCATTACGCCCAATTTATGACCCCCATCGCAGAAGAATTTTTCATCGGGTTAGCCCGCGCCGATTGGGAGATAACCACCATTGTTACATCGCGCTTGGCGTGGCATTATACCAGCGAAATCCCAGAAAATGCCTTTAAGGATATTCACCTCAATGCCCTCGCGCCTGTGGATGTGGCATTCATCACCAGTGAGCGCGAGGTGTTCAAAAATCAGTCGTTAGAAATACGCATCCCCTTTTTGAATATGGTCGGCGGACACCCCGCCACACTCGATTACATCGGTAAATTGATGGCATCCAAGCCCGATTTATTAACCGACCCGCGCCTGCAAAATGCGCTGGTGCAATATTGGCATAAAACGTTCCTCAAAGATGCGTTGGCGCTCCTATCGGATTCTGAACGCGAATTGCTCAAGTTGATGAGTGTTCACGATGGCGACTTTAGCCCGCAATTGGTGCAATTATACGGCGACCTCGATACCCGTGAACGGGCGGCGTATATCATGGTCACATGGGAAAAATTGTCGTTAGCCGATTTTATGGCTGAGGATGACAACGAGGTCACATGGTATATCATCCCCAATTTGGTGAGAACCTACCTGACCAGCAGTATGGATGCCGATGAAAAAAGCCAATTGCACGCCCGTTTTGCCCAAGTGATGCAAGAGAGCTTTTTAGAGACGATTCAGGTGTCATTAGAAAAAAGTGGCGAAAAGCGCATTTCGGTGCAACGCGGAGAAGAATTTACGACTGTCCTCAAATTTTTGCCCCTGTTTTGGCAACATCCAGACCCCAACACATCGCGCCGTTACCTCAATTTGGCGGTTACATGGCAAAAACACCTGCGTGATGCGGGCAAGGTCGCCCAAGCAAATTTGGTCGTGGTGGGGTTCATTGGCATTTTGCACGATTTTGGCGATTATACGACCACCGACAGCCTCATCAAAACAGTGCGCCAAAGCGGACGGCTTTCATCTGAATTGGATATTCAAATGCGGTATTGGTCGGCGGTGCGCCTGATGGATGAGCGCCAATATGCCAAAGCCGCCACCCTACTCGACACCCTCGAAACCCAAACGCGCGATAATGAGGCGCTCAAACGGCTTCACGCGCATGTGCTTAAGCATAAGGGCGAAATTTTTCGGGGGATGGGCGATGCCAAACGCGCCGAAAAGCAATGGATACAAGCCCTCGATGAATATGAGGTATTGCGCGATGGATTAGAGACGGCTCGCATATTATTTTATTTTGCGGAGCAATCGTATTACGCCAAAGACATCGAAAAAGCCAATTCGCGCATTCAAAAAGCCCTGACGGTATTATATAACTCGGTCAAAACAGGTCCGGGCATTCAGTTGCAGGGGAAGCTCATTTTGTATAAAGGGCATATCGCCCGCTTGCAAAATAAAGGCGCAGACGCGATAGATTGTTATAGCGCGATTATAGACATCGGCATGAGTATCGGTGATGGGGCGCTCATTGGGCAAGGGCTAGAACACATGGGGTATTATTATGGCTTGCTTAGGCAATACGAAATCGCATCTAAAAAATTGTTGCAGGCGTATGATTTATACGAGAAATTAGATGACCAAACGGGGTTATCGGTGGTATTGATGAAATTGGCGGTGATACAAGATTTTGCGGGGAATGGCAAAGAGGCGGCGACCTTCTGTGAACGGTCTTTGCGGATTGCCCAACAACATAAATTGGCGCATCTGAAAGATGTAGAGGGGTTGTATAAACGCCTCAAGCGCAAGGGATAATTGTTATCGCGGTGGGATGTTTTTTTGTTGTGGTGGGATGTTTTTTCTGTGCGGTGGGATATTTTTTTCGTCGCGGTGGGATGTTTTTTCTGTGCGGTGGGACATACGGGCGCACGCGCCCTAGTTCCCACCCTACAATCATTGTCCTGTTTACTAACATCGTCCGCATTTTT
>CALDGT010001229.1 GCA_937942935.1 uncultured Chloroflexota bacterium
CAGCAGGGTTATCAAAAAATATCGTGACATTTTGACGATTAATGGACGGGAACAATTGACGAATTCTATCTACAGGAAAGGTCATAAAACATCACTCCAAAGAATTGTCTACAAAAATATGCAAAAAACTGCTTAAATAAAGGTGCAATATCATGAATGATATGCTACTCTATAAAGTAGCATCATGCCAATTGTGAGACAATATGGACAAAACCATCACCCTAAGCGAACAAAATCGCCAATTGCTTCAAGAAATTAAACGCCGTACTAATCAGATGGCGGCAATTAAAGTCGTCACCAGCATGGTGGGGCAATCGCTAGACCTAGAAAAAACACTCGCCACCGCGCTAGAAATTGCTGTAGAAATTGTGGATGCAGAGGCGAGTGGCATTAGCATGATAGACCACGAAGCCCAAGAATTGGTCTTACGCGCCCAACGTGGTTGGATAAACGATTTTGTCGTCACCAATCCCATGCGTATTCCATTAGGTATGGGCATGTCTGGCGAAGTCTTTGAAAAAGATGATGTGGTGGTTTATAACAATCTGGATGGCACACAAGATTATGCTGTCCCCGGATTCCGCCGAGAACAATTCCGTTCGATTGCGCTTGCGCCAATGCACGCACGCGGTCAGATTATCGGCATATTAAGCATCATGAGCAAAAAGCCAAATAGTTTTGATGATGAAATTGTCTCTGTGTTGCGTGTGGTCGCCGATACAGTCGGTGTCGCGCTCGAAAATGCCCGCCTATACACCGAGAGTATTGAACAGAAAAAACGTCTTTCTGCCATTTTGGATGCAACAGCCGATGGTATCATCGCAACAGACCAAGATGGGCGCGTGCGCTTGATTAATAATTCAGCCGCCCACATGTTATCGCTCAAAAGTGAGCGCGTAGTCGGTGTGCCATTGCGTGAATTACCCCTTCCTACACGTATCCGCGATGCCTTGCTCCGCCCTTTAGCCCTAGAAGAAGAAGAAAAAACATTTCAGGTAACACTAGATAATGAGCATGTTATCGCAGTCCTTATCTCGGCAGTGGTTAATGATGCTCCAATAATAGATATGCCCAAACAAGACGGGTGGGTGATTGTCTTGCAAGATGTGACGCATCTTAAACAAGCCGAAATTGCCCGTGCTCAGTTTATGCAAGCCGCCGCCCACGATATGCGAAACCCCTTGAGTGTCACTTATAGCTCCATTATCACCCTCAACAAACTACTCACCCAAAAAGACCCCGCCGTCGAAGAAATTATCCATCTGGCATTAGGTGGCTTAGACCGACTCCGTACACTCATTGATGACTTGCTTCATCTGGAGCATATCGAAAGTGGTTATGGATTTAAACTCACTGAATTTAGTTTGTTGGATGTGTTGCATGAGGTGAGTAAAGAGAGCTTTATGCTCATGGTAGACAAAGCCATCACGCTCACATTAGATGTCCAACCGGATATTCCGATGATAAAAGCCGATGTACGCTGGTTCAAACGCGCTTTGCATAATTATTTGGGCAATGCGACCAAATATACCCAACGCGGAGGAGCAGTGAAATTACGTGTGTTCACCAAAAATGAATTTTTGCAGGTTGAAGTGATAGATAATGGTCCCGGTATTCCCCTCAGCGCCCATGCCCACCTGTTTGAACGGTTCTACCGTGTGGATGGCAACAAGGCAGAAGGCAGTGGATTGGGCTTGGCGATTGTGAAATCGGTGGCGATTGCACACGGAGGCGATGTTTATCTACGAAGCAAACCGGGCGAAGGCACAACCTTTGGGTTTACCATCCCACTCAATCCGCCAGAAAAATAAGTCTAATCATATAAAGCAACAATCCGAAAACCCAAATGATTTAGGCGTTTTTCTGGTTTTAGTGACCGTCGTTTTCTTCGCCAAATACGCATATTATCTGGGTCATCATCTCCCTTCCAACCACCGCCCCGTGTTTGGCGTTCTGATGAGTCGTCTAAATCGGTCATGCCCGATTCAAAAATAGTTAATGTCCATTCATGCACATTGCCAACCATATCGGCAACACCAAATGGGCTATCTCCTAAACCATCATATTGATTTACGGGGGTTGGTAGACCTAGTTGGTAATTGCATCGTGACTCATCCCACCCATTCCCCCACGGGTACTCGAATTGTTCATCTCCACCTGCGGCATATTGCCATTGTTGTTCGGTTGGCAATGTGATATTTTCACCACTCATCTCGCTCAACCAACGACAATAGGCAATCGCTTCATACCACGATACCCCCACCACAGGATAATCATCTCCGTTCAATTGAGGATTATCCCAATAAGCAGGATGTAACCAATTTTCATGCTTACAAATACGCCATCCCGCAAGTGTCCAATATTTTTCGGTTGAATACCCACCCCCGTTCACAAATAAGCGATATTGTGCGTTGGTGATAGGATATTGAGATATTTGGAATCCAGCAACTTTATAACTGGTGATTTTTTGCAAATAACCGCCTAATTCAATAAGCGATATTTTGCTATCAGGGATATATACCCAGTCAAATGGCATTGGCAATAAATCAGAGGCAGATGGCATCACCAAACCTTATCGTTTGAGCGAATCAAATAAAATAATGAGTATCATCACCACCACCGCTAGGCTTATCATGAATCCAACCAGTTGAACACTTCTGGGGATTTTGCGTTTGGATTGTGCCACTTTTTCTTCTGATATAGGTTCTGAGGTAGCAAGCGATTCTCGTTCTTCTGTAGATAAACTAGCGGCAATCACCGCATCTGGGTCTATAATCGGCGCGAATTGTTTTTCGGCTACATACGGTGCAACCACTTGTGCCAAGCTGTTCATACCCGATTGTAACAACAGGGTGCTAACAGTGGTGCTTTGTTGCTTTTCTAACCCAATTAAATCTTCTGGCAACGGGTCTGGCAAAACTGCCCCATCCACAAATAACAACAACATTGGGCATACAAATTTAAGCCCCAATTGCACCGCCAAACGGTCATGCGGGTTCAAGTTTGGCTCATCTGGGTTTTGTAACCAGTCGGGGTCAATAACCACAATCAACATATTCGATTGTTGCATCGCCATTTGAATCGCATTCTGAGGGTCATCGGATGTCTTGGCAATATTTTTAATCGTGGCGGTTTGCATGTTATACCGCATATCCAGCATATCCATGATTTTTTCGGTGATTTTATTAGAGGCTTCTCTGGCGCTGATTAAAAACATAATTATGATTCCCCTGCGATGGATTCGACAGAAATAAGATTGCGTTTCATCACTTTCGATTTCAACTGACCACACCCCGCGTCAATATCTATCCCACGCCGTACCCTTATGGTCATAGATACGCCATAGGTCTCTAAAATGTCGGCAAATTCTTGGGCGTTAGATGGGGTAGATGGATTGCCATCATAGCCTGCGGTTGGGTTGAGTGGGATGGCATTCACATGGCATAACATTCCGCGCAACAAGTTCCCTAGCGCGTGGGCTTGCTCTGATGTATCGGTTTTACCATTAATCAATGCCCATTCAAATGTCACACGCCTGCCTGTTTTTTGAATGTAATATCGGCACGCGCTCATCAATTCATCCAAATTCCATTTTTTATTGATTGGAAGCAATGCTCCTCGTTCTGGGTCGGTGGCGGCGTGCAGGCTAATGGCAAGTCGCACTTGTAATCCTTCATCGGCAAAACGGCGAATTTGTGGTACAAGCCCAACGGTGCTAATGGTGATATGACGTGCGCCGATATTCAGGTCATCCATCAAACGGCGAATGGCTTTTACCGACTCATCATAATTATGAAATGGCTCACCCATCCCCATCAACACAATATTACTCAGACGTTCCCCTTGTGCTTGCAAGAGCGATGCAAATCGAATCGCTTGCTCAAAAATTTCGTCTGCCGACAAATGGCGGGCAAACCCCATTTGTCCTGTCGCGCAAAAAACACACCCCATCGCACACCCTGCTTGGGTCGAAATACACGCAGTACGGCGGTCATCATCATACGGCATCAAAACCGCTTCTATCAATTGACCATCTGGCAAGTGATACAGGCGTTTGGTCGTGCCATCGTTGCTCGATTGTTCCGCAGAGACCATTAATGTGCCAATTTGTGCCTCATCGGTCAATTTTTGGCGTAGCGGTGCGGGTAAATTGGTCATCAGGGCAATATCGGTCACG
>CALDGT010001230.1 GCA_937942935.1 uncultured Chloroflexota bacterium
CCATGCCTCACTGACCAAAAAGGCTTGTTGCAACACGCCAACCTCTGCTTCTTGGGCGAATAGCAAGCCCAATAAAAACATCTGCTGGGCGCGGGCTTCATGAGTCGGTGCGAGATGATTGAGGGTATTGACCGCCGTTTGTTTGTCGCCTTCCGCGATGAGGGTGGTGGGATGAAAACCTTCGTCCATGAGCAACTTTTTGGCGCGGATGGCGATTTCGGCGGTGGTGAGGGATTTGCGTTCTGATGGCATATTACCTCCGTTGGGTTAGATGGTCGTCTTGTAATGCTTGGAGTGACTTGGGTGTGAAGTGGGTATCGCGCTGGATGGTGGCGATGGTATCCTCATTCGCGCCTTCGAGTTCGGATAGCGAGAAATAACCGAGTTCGAGTTCAAATCCATCCACCAAACCGAAGAAAATCACATCTTCGACACTTGGGTCGTATGGGTCAATATCAGCGAGTGGCTTGTATGTGCCATCGGTCAACACGGCGGATGCTTCACTGGCGTACCATGTCCAACCCGATGAGAAAAATTTGACCTGTGCCAGTACGTTTAATCCAATCGCTTCATTAGAATAGAGTGGTGGCAAACGTTTGGCAGTTGCTTCATCCAACAATTTTGGTCGTTTGGGCAGTTTTTCGGATGTTACCTGTTGGATATTGACCATACGATGCTCGGCATTGTCATAGGTGATGATGAAATGTTCATCGGTGTCGTGACCCATGACTTCTAACTGGTCATCCCCGATTTTGTTGGCGACATATCCGACTTGCTCCGCGATGCTATTCGCCCTGTGCCACGCATTATCGCGGGTGTCGAAATACGGCATGTCTAGTTCACCGAAAATGTGGATGATGTCCCCATTTTTGACATCGCTGGATTCCCATATCTCACACTCCACGCCAGATGGAAAATATACCTGCGCCAATTTCTGATTTTTGAGCCAATCGGGATGAAAGAATGGCATCCTGCCAACCGTATCGGTGAAATAATCTGCTAATCGCTCGCCAATCAGATAAAACAAGCCATGAATAGGCAGATTGTCGAAATTGTTGCGCTGATGTTTCTCAATCCAACTCATGAGGACTCTCCTTTTTCACGCAAAATACGCTCAACATGAAAACGCAATTCATTCCAGAACAGGGTGGTTTCATAATGGAATTGGATGAGGGTCGAGATGGCTTGCAAGTCCTCTGTGGTGATTAAATCGCGTTCTTCTGGGGTGAGCGATAACCTGTCCAGATGGGCTTCGGTGACGTGGAAGGCGTTATTTTCTTGGGCGAGATACAATGTGCCGAGTGCTTGCAATGCCCATGTTTTGTTGACTTCATCCCGAATTTTCTTGAGCAACACGAGGATAAAACTGGCTTGATGTTCGGGGGGTAGCAGTTCCCACAAGGCACTCATCGCATCTTTGTGAGCAAGAATCTCTTGTGGGGATAACTCTTTTGGCATGTGTTAAGACCGTATCAAAATTGAGATGATTTGTCAATTTCTGGCGGATATGAGCCTGACGGCTCGTGGGCTAGTTGTCGGAATTGAATCATCATGCCCACACCAGAGCGGATGAGATAAGCACGACCGGGTGGGAATCTTCGCACGGCATTCAAATCCACTTTGCGTTCATCTTCCAGTCGGATTGAGCCTAAGCCTGTCATGTCGGTTTCATCCATCTGGTAAGTGAGGTGGGCAGTTTTGTATGTGCCACCGAGTTCGCCAATGACTTCGGGTGTGTCGGTTTTCATGAGGATTTTGGTCTGGATGCTACTGAGAAGTCGTTCACGGATGTGCCTTTCGCGCACAGTGGATAAATCTTGGGTCGCCAACAAAATACCTAAATTTGCGCTTCGTGCCAATTCGATGAGTGCCACAATAGACTGATTTTCAAACTGACCAAATTCGTCAATGACCAACAGGGCTGGGCGTTTTTGTCGCTTCCCCACCCAATCTTTGAAATCTTCGATGAGAAAATTCAAAAATCGCCGTGAGGTATCCCCCATCGCGGCTAAAAAAAAAAAAAAAACTGCGCCATTCACTTCA
>CALDGT010001231.1 GCA_937942935.1 uncultured Chloroflexota bacterium
TTATAAACCGCGCCCCTGCCTTATCAAAAACCAATTTATCTACCGAATCATCGAATAGTTTAGATGTGTGGCGCATGTTGCCTGTCCTCACATCCCAAAATATCACCCGCCTATCGCGCCCACACGCAACCAGATGCGCCCCTGTTTTATCCCACGCCAGCGCATAAATACTCTCTGAATGGGCAATCGGATATTTATCCGTGAGCGGGTCTGAAATGGTGCAGATGTAGACTTTTTTGCTGGCATTGCTATTGATGTGTAAGCCGTGTTCATCCCAATCCAAAAAAATTTTGCCAAATCCAAACCCGCCAAAGGTGTTCACAATCTGCCCCGTGTTCACATCCCAAATATGCACCGTATTATTAGCAGATGCGCTGGCGAGCCAATTGCCTGTGATATCAAACACGACAGCTTCCACCCATCCCAAATGCCCATTGAGTGTTTGACGCAAGTCGCCTGTTTGGGCATCCCAAATGGTTATCTGATGGCTATCCATCCCCACCGCCACATAGCGCCCCGTCTTATCCCATGCCAGTGACCGTGCTGTGCCTGCATGTTTTTCCACTTTTGGTAAAGTATTCAGCCGAAAAACGTGGTCTATGGTGTAGGTGGTCGTGTTCCAAATATACACCAGATAATTTGATGCACCCACCGCGACATGCGTATAATCGGGATGCCAACACAACACCTTCATAAAGGTGTATCCCGATTCGATATACGCGATGCGCTCACCCGTCACCACATCCCATATATCCACATAACCCGTTCTTGCGATGAGCATTCGCCCACCCTCTTTATCCAATACCACATCCCATATCCCTGAACGGTCGAAATCATGTTGAATTTGGCAAAATTGTTCACCTGTTTTTGTATCCCAAACTGAAACACGCTTAAAATCATCAACAATAGCAATCCATTCCCCAGACCCATCCCATGCCAGCGCGGTTATATTGTCTCCAGTCCGCCACTGACGGCGCAATTCACCCGTTTTAGCATCCCATATCCGTAAGAGACCTTCTGAATCGCCAGTAGCAATTTCGCTTTTATCGGGCGAATGAATGATACGACCCGCACCGTCAAGGTGGCGGAAGGTATGAATCAACCGCCCCCCCGCACTTTCTAGGGGAGAATTGGGCAGGTTGTCGCCCCATTGCCATGCCGATTGTGCGCGTGCCGATGCGTATAAGTCGGCAATCCCTACCTTATGCCGATGTATCCATAGTCGTCCCGTGAGTTGGGTCGGCAATTGGTCGGGATACTCGGCTAAAATATATTCGGAGAGGTGCAAGGCGTTTCGCACCAATTGGATTGTTTCATCATCAGGAAATTGGTCATATTTGGCAATCACCGCTTGCAAATTTGTGGTAGATAATTGGGCAGATAACCACTCATAATTCAGTAAGTCGTTTGATGTGATTGTCATGTACGAATTCCTTATAGTGAGATAACGAGTGATTTCATTTTATCGCAACATTTCAAAATTGGTGGCACAAAAAATAACAATTCGCATATAATAATTACATCATGATTAAATCATCATAACCATCGGAGAAAAAACGCATGTCCACAAGCACAATTGTATTGCTCATCTATATTTTTTTCCTTGTGCCTGCCATGTTGGTCGGGTTTGGATTTGCCCGCCGAAAATTATTTCGTCCTCATCATAAACTGGTGATGACCAGCATCACCATCATCAATTGGATACTCATCCTCATCGTTATGCAAGCCTCCTATCGCAGTGTGGTCGCGCCCACCTTACCCGATGGGTTAAGCGAAGCCATGTATCTCATCCCAACCTTGCACTTGGTCACGGGTGGGATTGCTCAATTATTAGCCACCTACTTGGTGATTATGATGTGGTTTGAAAAATCGTTGCCCAAATGGTTTGTCATCCACAAAATCAAAACCCCCATGCGCCTCACATTAAGCCTGTGGATTCTCACCGCCGTGTTGGGGTTGGGAATTTATATCGTGTGGAATGCGCCTGTCGGTGCAGGGGATAATTTATCGCCAGTTAGCACAGAAGAAGCGCCTATTTCGACAGAAGAAGCCCCTGTGAACCCCGATGCCACACCAGATGGCACATTAGAACCTGTCGCCACAGTCGAAAGCACCCCAGAGGGGACGCTTGAACCCGTCATCACACCAGAAGGCACACCCGCCTCTGTCGAAGGCACACCATCAGAACCCGTTTCTACGCCAGAAGCCACATCCGAAGCGACACAGGTTGCAGATTCTCAAGCAGTTGAACCCGTCTCCACACCAGAATCTACCCCCGAAGCCACATCCGAAGTTGTTGAGCCTGTCTCGACACCAGAATCTACCCCCGAAGCCACATCCGAAGTTGTTGAACCCGTCTCAACACCAGAAGTTGAATCAGACCGTATCGAAGCCATTCGCACCTTGCTCGAAAATCCTCAAACCCGCCGTGAATGGGTAGTAGAACGGTGGCGCAGTGTCTCTGGCAGAGTGAGCGCCAGCCTCAATTCTAATAATTTAGAACCCGTCACCACCCCCGATATTCAACCTGTCGCCACAGCCGATATTCAACCTGTTTCTACACCTGATATTCAACCTGTCGCCACCGAAGATAATCATGATAGCAACGATGACAATGGGGGAGATAATAGTGGGAGTGGGAATAATAACGATGACAATGGGGGTGGGGATGATGACAAAAAAGATGATAAAAAGGATGACTAGGAGCGCCTGATGGTAACAGATTTGGAGTGGGATATTTTACAAACGGTGGCGTATGCCGATATATTCGATTACCCCATGACCACCGCCGAAATTCACCGTTACCTCATTCGGGCATCTGCGGCTTTAGACGATGTGATGGTTGCGATTGATAAATTAATTGGGCGGTATGTGGTGGATTGCGAGGGGTATATTTGCCTATCTGGGCGAGAACATATCATCCCCATCCGACAACGGCGGGCAAAAATCGCCGAGCGTTTGTGGGGATATGCCGAACACTATGGGCAAATTGTGGGGCGATTGCCATTTGTGCGGATGGTGGCGATTACAGGGTCTTTGGCGGTAGATAATACCGACAAAGAAGGTGATATAGACCTGATGATTATCACCGCGCCCAAGCGCCTGTGGTTGTGTCGGTTGCTGGTGATTGGGATTGTTCGGCGGGGAATTAAGCGTGATGGCATCACCCTGTGTCCTAATTATTTTGTGACCACCAACGCCATGCGTAT
>CALDGT010001232.1 GCA_937942935.1 uncultured Chloroflexota bacterium
CCACCAACCCAGATATTCTCGTTTTTGACGACCCCACCCCTGATGATAGCACAGAGGGTGCAAAGAAAATTTGTAAGGGGATAAAAGGCAAAATCATCTGCTTTTTGGTCGAAGAAATTGTCAGTTGGTTTGTTGATTGGTGGAATGAGGACGAAACAGAAGGGCAAGTCTTTGACCCACGCCAAACGACCATCTTTGTGCCAACCCGTAGCGAAAATACAGGCGACCCCAGCACCAATGACGGCACAACCTATCCGTGGTGTGAAGATTTACTGAACCGCACCATCTTTGAACACACACCAGATGATGGGTCTAGCCCTGTTCATACCGAAATCATCAATGGCTACTTAGTAACCTATTTCGTCCCTAATCCCAATATCCCCCTACCAGAGTCGCAACCCTGTAAAAAATGGGTAGATACCGCGATGAGCTATGAATTGACCAATACACTCGTATCGGGTTATCAAGTCCAATATGATAGCTGGCCCCCGCACGGTTGGAATACCGATATTCTTGGCGGTAATAGCACTGTCCCCATCATCCCCCTCATGGCGGTGGCAATTGGTGATGATGAATGGCTAGGTCGCCCATTATCTGTTCAGAATGGTGGCACTGGCACATCCTTCTTGGTGATAGATTTTATCAACCAAACTGCGCTTGACCCAGATGGTGGTATCTTCTTAGGATTCCCAACCGAGTCCGTTGCCGCAGTAGATTATTTGCTAGAACTTGACGGTATTAAAGGCGAATCCAAATAGGTATTCACAAGGCGGGCATCCCCCGCCTTTTTTTATCCCTTCCGCACGACTTCCCACGCCAAATGATTGATTTCTGGCAAAATCAATTTTTCAAATGCCACTTGTACCGCATTTGGGCTACCGGGCATCGAAAAGACCAACGTGCCATGATACACACCCGCCGTTGCACGGCTCAACATCGCCGCCGCCCCAACTTCTTGATAACTTAACATGCGGAATAATTCGCCAAAGCCCATTAATGGCTTTTCTAATTTTTTGCTGATGACATCATACGTCGTATCACGCGGGGCGATGCCCGTCCCGCCGTTGAATAACACCAGTCGCACATCGGGCATGGCGCATAATTCGTCTAATACCGCCAACACTTGGTCGGGTTCATCTTTGATGAGCCGATACGCCACCGCGATATGACCGCTTTCGCTCAATCGGCGTTCTAAATACTGTTTATTCACATCTGTTTCGGGGGTGCGTGTGTCGCTGACCGTGACAATCGCCACACCTACGGGGTCATGCCCCGCCTTTTGCCGATGTTCCTCTGCGCCCATAACGTGAAAATCCTTTCGGGTGCATCTTATAACTTATCTAATGATTTGACCTTATCATAGTGGTTTTGGTCTAGTCCCAGATTATTAGAATCGTTTAATCAAATGTTACATGGGCGCTCTCAGGTCATTGGTGTTTGTCGTTCAATGGTGGGTTTAGTTACATCCATTCTATATCTAACGGTACTGATTTAAATTTTCAATGAAACTCGATACACTCCCTTTCAATGGTTAATTGATTGTGTAATTTGGTATATTTGCCGAGTGTTTATGCTATAATTTGCACAATATTTGAATAAATTTTGATGAGGGACAACGGATATGCAACAATCATGCTGGCAAATTTGGTCAGATAGAGGCTTTTTACATCACCCCAATCCACTCCACACCCTGCGCGGTTTAGATGTTCCTCTCTCTACTGAGATAACCGAGCATATCGAAACATTAGGCGCAGAATTATCTACCCGCTTATATGATGGGTCGCTTCGCCCTACATTTGAGCAATTGCCCGTTTATGATATGAACCCTCTACGCCAATTAGACGGACAATTTCATATCATCGAATATATGATGATGCGTTATGGTTATTTTGCCAATGCGTATGTGTATGCCGACCCACAAAATCCTGCACAAAAATTGCCATCAAGCATTGCGATTCCATTGGTGCAATTGAGCCACATGGTTGAACGCCCTCCCATTTTAACCTATGCTTCCTATATCTTATCCAACTGGCGCTTAAAAGACCCCAATGGCGATATTTGTATAGATAATGCCAATGTTATTCAGTCCTATTGTGGTGGAAAAGATGAAGCAGGGTTCATCCTCATTCACATGACGATGGAAGCCCAAGCCGCGCCTGCGCTGACAGGGATAAAACAGGCGTGTGAATCTGCTCAGATGGGGGATATATCGGCTGTGGTAGAAGGGTTAGCGCAAATTCCAGAGAGTATTCAGGCAATGATGAACACTTTCAGTCGCATGACCGAAGTGTGCGATACAGATGTGTATTATCATGAAATCCGCCCCTATTTATTTGGTTTGAATGGAATTATTTATGAAGGCGTGGATGAATTTGGCGGGATTCCACAAAATTTTCGTGGGCAATCGGGCGCACAAAGCTCCATTATTCCTGCATTAGTCGCAGGTTTGGGTTTAGAACATGAACAATCTGCTATGACCCATCATCTCACAGTTATGCGCGATTATATGCCCAAGCCCCATCGTGACTTTATTGCCCAAATGACGCGCCAACAAGTCCGCCCATTTGCGATGAAAAATCGGCAAAACTCGGCATTGCGTGATGCCTATAACACTGCCTTAGCTTATCTGCTAAAATTTAGACAATTACACTTGCATTTTGCTAGTGCCTATGTCGCGCAAAAAGTGGCGAATCCGATTGGCACTGGTGGGACAAATTTCATGGCTTGGCTCAAGCAATTGGCAGATGAAACCCAAGCCCAATTGATATAAAAGGAAAATGATGCGACCAGACCGCGCCACCAATATCGAATTATGGAGTGTAGATGCGCTCACACTCATTTTATTGCGCCAATTCAAACGCCTATTGGTTGAGCGCGGGGTGAATTTGACCGATGCCGAGATGCAAACGATTGGCGAACAAGTTGCGAATCGCAATTTATCCCCACAACCGAGCCTCATGACTGCGCTAGAAGTGATTATCGCAGAAAGCCTCGGTGTATTAAGTGGGTGGGGATTCACATTCGGTCAATCGTTGGCGACAGATATGACTGATTTAACCCATTTGTGGCAAACCACCGCCGATTTTTTGTCGCTCGCCAATGAAAAAGGCAATGCCGAAATACGGGTTTCAGCAGGGAGTTCTTTGCTCACCCTATTCGGCAATCTTTCGCAGGTAAAAAACCTCATCATTGCCATTGACCATGATATGCACGTTTTGGGAACATTGGATGTGGATGCGATGATATGCAAGCGGGCATTGTGCCATGTGGCGCATATCGCACCAGATGATTCTGTATGGTTAGATAAGGCACGAAAATGGGTAGATGGTCATCAATCATAAGCCACCCGTTCACAACATCACGAGATAGGCGTATGATATGATGTGTTGCATTGTGTTGATGGAAAGGTGCTTTTCTCGTGAAAAAATTCTTGACAATATGCGGTCTTTGTTTTGCGTTGATGCTGGTCGGATGTACGACTAATCCAACACCAGAAACCCCGCCAGATGTTCAAACATTATTAAACACTGCCGCCGATATTTTGCTCAATGCAAGTACATTCCAACTCGAAATTAATCAGACTGGCACACCGTATGTTTTTACCATTGATATTGGTCAGGGGAAAATCGAAACATATTTGCGCCGTGTGGTGGGGCAATTTATCGCACCAGATGAAGTATATGCCACTGCCAATGTGATTGCGGGCAACCTGCCTATAGACCTGATTTTATATGGCAAAGCCGATGACCAATGGTTTAATCCATCGGGACTCACATGGGTGAATGCCCCGTTTGCCGATGGATTCGACCCGCGCCGTGTGGTGGGGGAAGATAGTGGCTTCCGCAAAGCCCTCAATTCGCTCAGTGAATTGCAATATGTGGGAATAGAAGATTTTTATGGTGTGCAAGTCTATCATATCAAAGGGGTAGGGAATGCCGAAGATGTCTCGGCATTATTGGTCGGAATGATAGAATTTACTGTGCCGTTGCCTTTGGATGTGTATTTGCGCGTGGAAGATAATGTGCCTGTGCGGATGATTATCACTCAACCCGAAACCGCCACCGATGAAACCGCCAATACCCAATGGACAATCGAAGTTTTCGACATCAATGGCGCGAAAAATTTCACCGCACCTACAGGAGCATAAATGACAGCCGAACAAACACGCGCTATCGCCAAATCTGCCCTCAACCCGTGGGTGATTGCGATTATTTTATCTATTCCTGTATTCCTCAATTCATTGGATTTGACGGTTGTATCGGCATTTTTGCCAGAACTGATTATTGAACTCAAAATCCCACTCCAAACGGGACTCGATGATGCGTCTTGGATTGTGAGTGGCTATTTGCTTGCCTCTATTGTGAGCCTTGCTATCATGGGGCGGGTGAGTGACCTCGCTGGTCGGCGGATTGTATACATCATCTCTATGCTCATCTATATCGCGGGGTCATATTTGGTGGCGGTGGCGCATACCTATCCTACCGACATCCTTTATTCACTGTATCGCCGTAGCGGACAGATGATAGACCCTGCTTATGTCAATTTGCAGGTGATTATCATCGCCCGTGTGATACAAGCCTTTGGCGCGGGTGCTATCACCCCTGCGAGTATGGCGCTCGTGAGCGATTTATTCGCATCGAATCGGCGGGCTGTTGTGTTGGGATTCATCGGCGCGATGGACACACTCGGTTGGGTGCTAGGGCATTTATACGGTGGGTTATTTTTGCAAATTGATGGCGTAAAATGGCAAACCATCTTCTGGATAAATATTCCCATCACCGTTTTTGCGCTTATCATCACCCTATGGGCATTGCGAGGTATCCGTATGAGGCGTAGTAAAGGTTATTTTGACCTATTCGGCGCGGT
>CALDGT010001233.1 GCA_937942935.1 uncultured Chloroflexota bacterium
CGATTATGTGCGCGAAAATTTCCCTGATGTGGATTTATATGCCAGCCCCGAAAATCTTGGTTTTGGGCGGGGCAATAATCATGCCATTCAACGGATTATGGCACTACCAAACCCGCCAAAAGCCGTGTATTTGCTCAATCCAGATACGATTACCCACACAGGCGCGACACGCCTTTTATATGATGCGTTATTTTCTGACCCTAAAATCGGGTTAGTTGGGGCGCAATTATTTTATGAAGATGGCAGTTTTCAGCATGGGGCATTTGGCTTTCCCGATTGGCGACAAGTGTGGGCGGAATTTTTTCCCATGCGCGGGCGCTGGTATGAAGGGCGCTTTAATGGACGTTATTCCCAAGCCTTATATCAGGGAGATAAACCATTTCCTGTAGATTTTACACTCGGCGCGACCATGATGCTCCGTTATGAAGTGATTCAACAGACAGGCATGTTTGATGAAGCCTTTTTTATGTATTGTGAAGAAGTGGACTGGGCATGGCGGATTCATAGGGCGGGGTGGGATGTGATGTGTGCGCCAACCGCTCATATCACCCATTTGAGTGGCAAAAGCACAGGACAAATTCGCCCACAAAGCCAAATTTATCTGTGGACGAGCCGATTATTGTTATTTAAGCGATATTTACCCGCATGGCAAAATATGTTCATCCGTTGGATGATTCGGATTGGGATGACCCGCAAAATCAACCAAATTCGCCAAGATACCCAATTATCGGATGACCAAAAGAATGCCCTTATTCGGGCATATCAGACCATACAAGGATTAGCCAAATCATCATGACACACCTCACTGCTATCATCCTAACCTATAATGAATCTCGGCATATTGTGGATTGCATTGAGCATGTAAAATTTGCCGATTCCGTGTTGGTATTTGATTCATTCAGCACCGATGATACGGTGAATTTGGCGCGTGGGGCAGGGGCAGAGGTGATTCAAAATGTGTTTGTTGATTATCCATCTCAACGGAACGCGGCGTTAGAGACAGTGCGCGGAAAGACCGATTGGGTGTTATTTGTGGATGCAGATGAACGGGTAGATAATGCACTCGCAGAAGAAATTCGGATTGTTATCTCATCAGATGAAGCAGTGGGGTGGCGCGTTCCTCGTCATAATTATATTTTTGGAAAATTAACCCGTGCCACAGGTTGGTATCCCGATTATCAGACACGTTTGCTCAAGATGGGATATGCTCATTATGACCCCACACGCAAAGTGCATGAGGTCGTGGTTTTAGATGGTGCGCTAGGAACGCTTAAAACGCACCTCATCCACTACAATTATGATAACGCTCAACAATTTGCTACTAAACAACGCAAATACACCGCGTATGAGGCAAAAATTATGTATGAGGGCGGAATACGCCCAAAATTGCGGAATTACATCTTGCAACCGCTACGGCATTTCAAATGGCGTTTTTTTGAATTAAAGGGCTATCAGGATGGATTGCATGGGTTACGCTTGAGTGCGCTCATGTCTTGGTACGAGTTCAAAAAATATTGGTTGTTGCGTGGATTGTGGGCGAAGAAATAATGTAGTGGCATGAATACTCATGCCACTACTGAACTTTGGCAATATGAAGAGCCTATGAGAGAATCATAGGCT